>PXAU01000155.1 GCA_003567075.1 Trueperaceae bacterium | reverse complement strand
GACACGGCGCCAGGTGCGATCCAAGCCCTCGAGCGTCGCGACCGCCACGAGCGCCGGCCACAGCGCCTCGTGCGCTGCGACGTCGAAGCGCAACACTTCGCTGCGGCCCTCCGCCGTGAGGCTGAGCGTGACCGGGATCGACGCGGGTGGGTGGTCGAGGCGCGCCGCCACGCCAGCGGGCCAGTCGGCGACGACGGTCCCCCAGCGTCCCGGCGCCACGTTGGCGAGCTTGAACGGCACCCGTCGGCCGGGCACGATGGCCGTCACCTCGGCGGGCGCCAGGGCCCAGCTCGCAGGTCCGGTCCCCAGGAAGGGATGGCCGAGCGCCAGCACCTCGCCGCCCGTCACCTCGGTCACGGTGCCGATCGCGGCGACCATGACGTCGCCCCGGATCAGTTGGATCGCCGCCGCCGAACCGGCCTGGGGTGGCGCTTCGGTCGCTTCGGTCGCTTCGGTCGCTTCGGTCCCGCGACCCTCGGCGGCATGCAGGTCGGCGGCCGGCGCTGGCGCGGAGCCTGCGCCGCCGCCGCGGAGCGGTTCCAGGCGTACCGGTGCCGCTCGCAGCACCGTCTCGTCCAGGAGCGCCAAGGCGCGTTCGCCCAGCCCCGCGACCAGCACGGGCGTCGCGACCGGCCGTGCACCTGGAGGCAGCCGGATGGCCGTGGCACCGATGGCCGTCTGGTCGCGCATGGCCTCGATGGGCGTGACCAGCGCCAAGGCGCCGTCGGCGTCGGGGAAGACGTAACCGATGGCGCCAAGGAGGGCGCGCTCGCCGTCGAGGTCGAGGTACACCGGGCTGCCGCTCATGCCCGCGGCGACACCGCCGGCGGCCTCGATCAAGGGCCCACCGGTCTCGACGAGCACCAACGGCAGTCCACCGGGCCCGTAGGCCTCCTGCAGCGCCAGCACCGTGACCGAGAAGCGCTCGACGGCGTTGCCCGGCCCGGCGGTGAGCCCGAAGCCTCGAAGGCCGGGTTCCAGGCGCTCGAGCGGGAAGGCGGGGAGCCGTTCGTCGACGGGCTGCCGCGCATCGGGTTCGACGGTGGCACGCGTGGTGCCCAGCACCGCGATGACGAGCAGCGCCATCACCGCCAGGGCAGCCAGCCGCGGCAGGATACGCCGTGGCTGCGCGGGCATCAGCGCCGCAGGTACGTGTCGGAGATGAGCGCGTCCTGCAGCACGGGGATCATGTCGAGCGCCTGGCCTGTACCGAGGGCCACGCAGTCGGTCGCGTTCTCGGCCACCACGACGGGGATGCCGGTGGTCTGGCGCAGCAGTTCGTCGAAGTTGGCGAGCAGCGCCCCACCCCCGGTCATGATGATGCCCCGGTCGATCACGTCCGAGACCAGCTCGGGCGGCGACGCCTCGAGCACGCGGCGTACGCCGTCTGCGATCTTCTGGAGGGGCTCCTTGAACGCCTCGACGGTGTCATCGGTGGCCACGCGGATGGTCTTGGGCAGGCCGTTGATGAGGTCGCGGCCGCGCACCTCGATCTCACGACTGTCGTCGGGACGAACCATGACGGCGGCACCGACCTTCATCTTCACTTCTTCGGCGGTGCGGTCGCCGATGAGCAGGTTCTCCTTGTGCCGGATGTAGCGGATGATGGCCTCGTCGAACTCGTTGCCGGCGATCCGCAGCGACTCGGACACGACGATGCCACCCAAGCTGATGATGGCGATGTCGGTGGTACCGCCGCCGATGTCGACGATCATCGAGCCGGTCGGTTCGGCGATGTGCACGCCGGCGCCGATGGCCGCCGCCAGCGGTTCCTCGATCAGGAAGGCCTTGCGCGCCCCTACTTCGCGTGTCGCTTGGAGCACGGCGCGACGCTCGACCTCGGTGACACCCGAAGGCACGCACACCATGATGTGCGGTTTGAAGAAGCGTCCGGCGCCGGTGACCACCTTGCGCACGAAGGCTTGCAGCATCTTCTCGGTCAGGTCGTAGTCGGCGATGACACCGTCGCGCATCGGACGCACCGCCACGATGTTGCCTGGCGTGCGCCCGAGCATGCGATAGGCCTCGTCACCGACGGCCTTGACATCACCGGTGTCACGAACCATGGCGATCACCGAGGGCTCACGCAGCATGATGCCGTTGCCCTTGACGTAGATCAGGACGGTCGCCGTCCCGAGGTCTACGCCGATCTCCTGCCAGAATCTCATCATCGCCTCTCCAGGCGCCTCGCGACGACGAGGCGCGCGCGGTTGCCGGACCGTGCTACGGGGCGCGTCGGGCGCCGCGGTCGGTGCAGTATACCCACGCGGAGCCTCGCCTCCGCGGCCGCTCGGTTCAGCCGTAGCGCGGCTTCGGCGGCCTCGATGTCAGCGCGTTCCATGCGTGCCAGACGGCGTCGGGTGGGACGTCCTCGAAGCGATCGCCGGGCTCGTCCGCCAGCTCGCTGCGCGGCATGGTGACCGGGCCGCGCAGAATCCGCAAGCGTGCCCCGACGCGTTCGGCGTGGAGCGCGTGGATGCGTCCTCGCCTGGCATCGAGCAGCACCCAGCCGCTGCCGCTGCGCTCGAGTGCGCCGAACGCCATCGCCTCGAGCGTGCCGCTGCCCGCGACCGGCACCTGCAGCGCCAGGCCCAGGCCCAGGGCAGCGGCGATGCCGCTGCGCAGCCCCGTATACGACCCGGGCCCCACGCCCACGCCGATGCCGGCCAGCTCGTCGCGGCGGACGCCATGGGCGGCCAGGAAGGTCGCCACGTCGGGCACGAGGCGGGCGGCGCCGGCTCGACCGAGCGGTGCCGCGTCGCGCCAGACCACGTCGTCGGCGAGGTGCCACAGCGCCAGCGAGCGCCACGCGGTGGCGGTGTCGAGGCCCAGTACCCAGGCGCGCACGGGCGTCATGCTAGCGTTCCGGCTGGCCGAGCCAGGTCGCGCCGTGCAGGCCCGCTTCGCTCGCGTCGGCGTCGTCTCCGCCGGCGCGGTCCAGCGCCAGCTGGTAGGCGTCGGTCTCCCGCGCCAACAGGACCTCGCCCCACTCCACCACCGTGAGGCGGGCCCGGTCGCGCAGTTCGTCGAGACCCAGAGCGACCAGCGCGGCCGCGTCGGGTAACCGGTAGGCGTCCACGTGCACGAGCGTGCCCTGTGGCGTCGGGTACTCGTGCACCAGGGCGTAGGTGGGGCTGGTGACCGGCGCCTCGCTGCCGAGCGCCAGCGCCAAGAACTTGACGAAGGTCGTCTTGCCGGCACCGAGCGGACCGGTCAATACCAGCAGGGCACCCGCGGGTAGCGCCTCAGCGATCCGCCGCGCCAGCGCAGCCAGCGCCTGCTCGTCAGAGAGCGCGAGGCGCCGCCCGCGAGGCGGGAGTCCCCGAGCCGACGCTGCGCGCTGCTGCGCGCGGTACGTCGGGTCGTCCTCTGGATCCGTCACGGATGGGGAGCGAGGGCGCCAGCCAGGTCGCCGCGCCGGTCGCGGAGGCGGGTCGCCAGGGCGCTGATGGCGCCACCGCTGCGGACCACGACGAGCGCATGGGCTCCGTCGCCGAGGCACGCGATCAGCGCGTGGTGGGCGCCCAGGTCGAGCATCACCTGTTGGGGCGCATGCTCGCCGAGCGCCTTGGCCAACGCGTGCCAGCTCGCTGCCGCCCGGCCGAGGGCCTCCGCCACGGGTTCGCGCTCGATCCGGGCGAGGTCGCCCGCGGGCAGCGAGCCGTCGGCGCCGATGACCGCCGCGGTAGCGACGTCATCGAGCGCGCGGAAGGCGTCCATCACGCGCTGCAGGGCGGCGGCGTCGTGGGGTGGCGGGTGATCGGACCGTTCGAGCTGCCCGACCGTCGCGCCGCCGCTCGCGCCGCCGCTCTCGTCGCCGCTTTCGCCGTCGCTCTCGTCGCCGAGCCAGCCGAGCATGTCGTCGAGGACGTTGGCGGCCACCAGTCGGTCGGCGATCGCACGCGTCGCTTCGTACGCTTCGGCCAGGTTGGTGAGGAGCGCCTCGGCCTCGCCCAGCGCCCGGTCGAGTTGGAACTGGAGACCCGGCGAGACGCGCGGCAAGGCGGCGCGTTGGGTATCGAGGTGACGGAGCGTACGGCGCACGGTTGCGACGTCGTCGTTGTTGAGCCGCTCGACCGTGGCGAACGTGGCGAGCGCGGCATCCAGCCGTGGCTCGAACGCCTCGAGACGCTCACGGACCTGCGCTTGGACACGCTCCATGGCCTGCTCGGCCGCGTCGAGTTCCTGCGCTGCCCGCGCGCCCTCCGCGAGTGCCGCACGGGCGCGTTCGAGCGCACCCGAGAACGCCGTCAACGCCGGTACGCCGGCGGGCTCCAACCGGACCCGCGCTTGCTGGAGGGCCTGCCAACGGACCTGCTCACGGTCGCGCTCACGTTCGCGTTCAGCCACGACCAAGGCGTCGACTCGCTGCAGGTCGGGGACGGTGCCCGTCTGTAGGTCGCGGGCGGCGTCCTGCAAGGCCTGCAGGACGGTGGGATTGCTGACGTCGGCAGCCTCCTTCGCGAGCCGATCGAGGTCCTGGGCCAACGCAGCGTGCGCGTCGGCCACCAGGCTCTCCACGAGCGAGACGAGCGTGCTCACGTGGGCCTCTTCGAGGCTCGCGGCTTCGACGGCGCGCGTCACTTCGGTGCTCAGGTGCGAACGGCGGCTACGCAGCGAAGGCACGTCAGGGAGCGCGCTCAGCTGCGCATCGAGGGCGCGTAGGCGCGCTCGCTGGCGCTCGTCGGCGCCGTCCGCGCGGGCGGCGAGCGCGTGTTCCCAGGCCTGCTCGGCGGCCAGCGCGCGCTGCAACGCTGCCTCGTCGACACGGGCCTCGTCCGCTGCGGTGCGCACGGCCGCCAGGGACTCGTGCAGCTCGAGCCGCGGCGCTGCCAGGCCCACGTCATCGCCGGGATCGCGGGCGATGGCCTCCGTCAGCCGGCGTACCGCGTCGCCTTGGACCTCGATCCGCTGCCGCTCGCGCACCTGGGCTTCGGCCTCACGCCGTGCCCGTTCCGCGTGGCGTTCGCTGGCGTTGTGATGCAACGCACGCAGGCGCAGCACCTCGGCGTGGGGCGGGAGCCCCTCCTGCAGCACGTCGAGCGTCACCCGCAGGGATCGCTCGAAGCGACCGTCGTCTTCCGTGTGCAGGGCCTCGAGGTCGCTCTCCATCGCGGCGAGTTCCTGGCGCAGGTGATCGAGCTGGGTCCGGGTTGCGTCATCGAGCGCGTGCCGCAGGTGCTCGAGCGTCGACCCCAAGGGCTCGTCCCGTCGCAGCTGGGAGCGCGCCTGAGCGAGCCGCTCGGCGAAGGTCGGGAGGTAGCGGAGCAGTTCCGCATGGGCCGCTTCGAGTCCATCGAGGTGCTTGCTGTCGGCGTCCACATCCAGCCGTCGCAGACGCTCGCTCGCCTCCGGCGTGAGCGCTTCCTCGTCGACCGCGACGCGATCCAATGCCTCGTCGTCCTCCACGGCGGGCGTGGGCTCGGGCGCCTCGTCGGCGTCGACGGCGGTCGCCGACGTGGCCTGGGCGACGCTCGACTCCATCAGCTTGCGGAGGTCACGGGCGATGGTGGCGGCGCGCTCGGTCTCGGCCTCCGCCAGTTCACGCGACTGCTGTGCCTGGCGGATCTGCCCGATCAGCGCCTCCAAGCGCCGTACGCGCGGGCCCCCCAGCACCTGGACCACCTCGTAGGCGGTCTCGAGGTCGCCCAGCTCGCGCGCCTGCAGGACCAGCCGGTCCTCGAGCTTCTGCTCGACCAGGCGCAACTGGGCAGCCGCGTCGTCGAGGCTGGCGTCGGCATCGAGACCTTCACTCCGTTCGCGCTCGGCCACCTGCAGCAGCGCCCGCAGCGTGCGGACTTCGGGCCAGTCGAAGTACAGGTTGAACGGTCGCAGCGCTGCACGCAGCCCCTCCAGCCGCGCGTGCGGGTCGTCCTTGGGGGGTGCCGACGCTGCCTCGTCGGCCGCCGCGGGTTGCCCGGCTGGTGCTGTGGCGGCCTCGGATGACGGCACCGGGGGAGCCTCGACCGCCCGCTTGATCTGCGCCAGGAAGGCCTGTACCGTCTCACGTGCTTGGTCGGCCGGCATGAGCGCCTGGAGTTGCCGGAACCCGGGCCCCGTCAACACCTGCTCCACGTCCTCGAAGGTCAGGTCGCCCGGACCGTGGTCCGTCTTCCCGAGCCCCTCGCGCAAGACGAGCGAGACGACCCGCGGCGCCAGCACGGCTTCGAGCGCTTCGACGGTGGCTTGGTAGAGCTGGTTCGGCCTCATCGCTCCCCAGTTCGCTCAGCTACGTGCACACGCGCGGCGGCGGGCGCCGCGCAACGCCGCCGGAGCATGCGGGCGAAGACGGTCAATCCTCGTCCCAGTCGATCGATTCCGTCGCGGTCCCGGTCCGGGTGCCACGGGTGCCACGGGTGGCTCGGGTGGCACGAGCGCCCGACGGTGCCTGCCGGCGCCTGCCGACCAAGCCGAACTGGGCGCAGATGCCGTACAGGCCGCGGACGGCGAACACCACCGCCAGCAGCGAGGTGCTCGCCCACACGACCTGCGCGACCGTGTTCTCGAAGGGGGAGAGCGCCGGCACGAAGGCCAGCCAGGCCAACCAGCCGACGTCGGTGTACTGCGCGATCAGGATCGCCAGGCCGACCAGGCCTTCGAACAGAACCGGCAGCAGCAGCAAGAAGAGCGCGACGCCGACGAGTTGCCAGTTGCGGTTGCCGCCACCGAAGGCGAGGTTGAGCAACACCAGCGGGATCAACGCCAGGATGCCGATCACGACGAACACGATCGCGCGCGGCAGGCCGCTCCAGAACGTCAACGTCTGGCGCGCTCCGGTCTGGAGCGCGGCCTCGGGCTCGCCAACGAGGGCGCGCCGCGCCGTGTCGATCTGGCCGGCGGCGACGGTGACGTCGCTGGCGCGCAGGCCCGGCTCCGTGGCGAGTTGACGCAGCAACGCGGTCGTGTCGACGTCGGTCTGTGCGAAGCGGGCCCGCACCACGGGCGAGAGGAAGCGCTCGTAGCGCTCGGCGGCGTTCGCCAGAGCGCTGCGGGCTGCGCCCTCCTCGCCGCGCTGCAGCGCGGCGAGCGCGTCCGCGACCGGCGCGGCGACACCGTCCTGCGCCTCAGCCAGGCGCTCGAAGCCGGCGTCCAACAGCGTCTCCGCGAGCGGTGCTCGGGCGTCCGCCGTCACGCCGGCCGCCGCCAGGTCGGCATCCAGGCGCGCCAAGCGCTCCGCTCGCAGCTCCTGCTCGATCTCCGCGCGCAGCGCGGCCAGGTCGGCCTCGCTCAGCACGAGCGGGTCGTCGTCGACGGTGGGCTCGGGTTCGGGCGCGGGTTCGTCGGCGGGCTCGCCTGGAGGGGGTACCTCGGTGTCGGCTGGCGCTTCCTCCGGGCTCAGCGGCTCGGGGGCGTCCGGCACGTCGGCCGGTTCGGTCGGTGGTACCTCCGCCAACGGTTCGGCGGGGACCTCGGTGGGCGCATCGGGCAGCTCGCTGGGACCCGGCGCCGGTTCGGTCACGGCGGCGGCCTGTCGCGTACGGGCGGCCTGGCCGAGGTCGGCGACGTGGCCGCGAACCTCGGCCAGGGCGTTCGCCGCGTCGTCGGAGCGGTCGTCGACCAGCGCCTCGGCCGCGTCGACGAAGCGCTGGTTCACGCTGCCGACCACCCGAGGCGAGTCCTGGACGAGCAAGAAGGCGCCGTAAGCCCGCGCCAAGGCCCGGTAGGCGCCGCCGACGTTCGTCTCGGCCAGGTCCTGGGCCACCGCGAGCCGCGTCTCGATCACCTCGGCGGCGCCCGCCTCGAAGTCGACACGCAGGTGCGCGACGGGCTGGTCCGCGTCGGCCAGCGTCTCGATGTCGGCCGGACCCATGCCGAGGTCGTTGCCGACGCGCACGAGGCGGTTGCGGGCCAACGCCATCTCGCCGTCGGCCGCGGCGCGCAGCGCCGCGTCGAACACCAGACGCTGGAAGCCACCTTCGAGGACCGCGGCTTGCACCGCCAGGTCGTCTTGGGAGGCGTTCGTGATGGCGGTTCGGGCACGCTCCACGACGCGTTCGAGGGCGGCGGCGAGGGGGCCGGCGGCGGCCTCGCGCGACAGCGTGAGCAGCGCGCTGAAGGCGCCGTCGAGCTCTTCGCGCGCCAGCACGGCATCGCCGGGCAGCGCCGCGACAGCGCGCTGGAGGTTGCCGATCGCGAGATCGTAGCGTTCGAGGTAGGCGTCGTCGGGCTGCGCAGCCGCGACGCCGATCAGCAGCGCCGCCAGCAGCAGCCAGCGCGCGAGCGGAAGCGTGCCCCTGTTCATGGTTCCTCCTCCAGCGCCGTGAGCGCTGCGTAGACCGCACCGAGGTTCATGTCCGGCGCGCCGCTGACCGCGAGCCAACGCGGTGGGATGGGGATGGCCAGCACGGCTCCCCCGGTGGTGGTGACGCAGAGCGAACGGAGCGCTCCGTGCCGCTCGAGCAAGCCGCCGCTGGCGGCGATCACGGGCCCGAGCGAGGTGACCTCAGGTACCTCGCCGCGGACGCTGTCCGCACGGCCCCGTGCGTCGAAGACGGCGGCGCCAGAGACGCCGTCGAGCAGCGCGAGCGCCATCAGCACCGCCTCCGGGTCGAGCGGGCGGTGGGTCGCCAGGCGCTGGGCCGGCAGCTCGTCCGCAGCGCGCGCCGTGGCGCCGGCCGGAGCAGCGACAGTGGTCGTCGCGGGTGCGGGGTCGGGTGGCGCGGGTGCGGGTTCGGGTTCGGGTGGCGCCGGCGCGGGTGCGGGGTCGGGTGGCGCGGGTGCGGGTTCGGGTGGCGTAGGTGCGGCCACGGCGGGCGCCGCGTCGCCTGGGTGTGTCGTCCGCAACGTGCGTACCAACCGTCCGAGCTCGCGCCGGAGCGGCGCACGGGGCACCAGCTCGCGCAACTCACGGTAGATGCGCCCCACCAGTAACGCAGCCAGCTGTTCGCCATCGACCTCCGAAGGCGCCAGCCCCTCGTCCGTGAGCGCGCGCTCCAAGACGCGATTGGCGGCGTGTCCCGGCAGGAACGCGCCGATGACCTCGCGGGCCTGCGCCAGCGCGGGTGCGGTCGGTGCGGTCCTCATGAACGCGTCCAACGTCGCGGCGTGAGCGTCCCATGTCGCGTCATCGTACCAGCGGGCCGAGCGTGTCCGCCGGCCGCATCCCTCCTCCCCACCGAGGATAGGCGCTAGCGGGGGCCGTTCGGAGTGAAAAATCCCGACGCACGCGATGTTCAGGCGTTCGCGGAAGCGTCCCGCATGGCCGTGGCGATGCCTCCCGCGACCCGTACCGCGGACCCGTACCGCATGCGCGCAGGTCCGACCAGCGTGAGGCTCCCCACACCCGCACCCAGCTGGACGCCGCTGTGCACGCGGGCGACGGCGTCGTCCAGCGACAGCGCAACCGCGTCGTCGTCGGGCGCTTCGCCACCGGGTTCCTCGAACACGTCCACCACCAACCGAACGAAGTCCGGGTCACGGGCCTCGGGCTCACTGAACACGTGCCGCAGCCCGGCGCGCGCACTGCGCCGTGGTGTCACGTCCGGCCAGAACGCGGCGATGGCCTCCAAGGTGCGGGCCAGCTCCGGACCGGTGTCGCAGGCCAGCCGCCGGAGCGCCGTCGGTACCTGGCGCAGCGGCAGCGTCAGCTGCCGCAGGTTGCGTTCGGCGTCGTCGAGCACGTCGTCGTCCGGCGCTGGGTCGAGCGGCACCCGGAGTTCCCGTACCAGGCCGTTCTCGAGCACCACCACCGCCAGCAGGGTACGGCTCGCGACCAGCGAGAGGTGGATCTCGACGGCATGGAGGTGATCGTCGGCCGGGAGCGTCACCACCACGGCGTACCCCGAGAGTTCCGCGGCCACGGCGGCGAGTTGCTCGAGCATTCCTTCTCCGGCCTGCGCGCGCAGACGGTCGGCCAGCTTCTCGCGGTAGCGAGGCGAGAGCGGTTTCGGTGGCAGGAAGCGCGCGGCGTAGCGACGGAAGCCGTGGGCCGTCGGGATGCGACCCGACGAGGCGTGTGCCTGCTGCAGGTAACCGGCTTCGGCCAGCGCCCCGAACTCGTTGCGGACGGTTGCCGACGAGAGCGACAGGCGCTCGGCGATCCGCTTCGACGGGACGGGGTGGGCCGTGCGGATGTACGAGGCAGCGACCAGCTCGAGGATGCGCTCGCGGCGCTCGTTCATGCCGGAAGTCTAGCACCGTGCGTGGCGCCGCCGCGGTCGGCGCCGGACGGTCCTCGGGCCAGCCTCATGCAGCGCCGGGCGCTAGCAGGCCGCTTCGCCCAGCGCCAGCACGATCTCGAGGTGGGCCGGATCGACCGGGCTGATGCTGAGCCGGCTGCCTCGGCGCGCCACCTCCATGTGGCGCAGCTCCGGGTGCGCCTTGATGCGCTCGAGCGTGACCATGCGCGGCAGCGTGCGGACGGCGCGGACGTCGACCAGTTGCCAGCGCGGCGTCTCGCGGCTGCTCTTGGGGTCGTAGCCTGGCGCGTCGGGCTCGAACTGGGTCGGGTCGGGGTACGGTTCGGAGGCCACTTCGGCCAACCCCACCACCCCCGGCGGCGAAGCGTTGGAGTGGTAGAAGAGCACCTGGTCGCCGACGCGCATCTCGTCGCGCATGAAGTTCCGGGCCTGGTAGTTGCGCACGCCGTCCCACGCGGTGGTCCGCTCGGGTTCGGCCAGCAGGTCGTCGAACGAGAAGGTGCCGGGCTCGGACTTGACCAACCAACAGCGACGTGCCACGCCGTACCTCCGGGTGAAACGGGCGAGCCGTGCTCACTCCCACTCGATCGTGCCGGGCGGCTTGCTGGTGATGTCGTACACCACGCGGTTCACCTCCGGCACGGTGTTGACGATGCGATTGGAGACGGTGGCCAGGAAGTCGTGTGGGAGTCGCGCCCAGTCGGCTGTCATCCCATCGACCGAGGTGACGGCCCGCAACGCCACCGTGTTGGCGTACGTGCGGCCGTCGCCCATGACACCCACGCTCTGGAGCGGCGTGAGTACCGCCAGCGCCTGCCAGGTCTCCTCGTAGAGGCCGAACTCGCGCAACGACGACATGAACACGTCGTCCCCCCGGCGCAGCACCTCGAGCCGCTCGTGCGTGACCTCGCCCAGGCAGCGAATCGCCAGGCCGGGGCCGGGGAAGGGGTGCCGCTCCCGTAGGTGCTTGGGCATCCCGAGGCTCTCGGCCACCTCGCGCACCTCGTCCTTGAAGAGGTTGCGGAACGGCTCGATCAACTCGAAGGCGAGGTCGTCGGGGAGACCACCGACGTTGTGGTGCGACTTGATGGTGGCGGCGCCGTCGGCGCCGGCCGACTCGATCACGTCCGGGTAGAGCGTCCCCTGGGCCAGGAAGCGGATGTCGCCGTGCACGTCCTGGAGCACCCGTGCCTGCTCGGCGAAGACCTCGATGAAGGCCTTGCCGATGGCCTTGCGCTTCGCCTCGGGGTCGATGAGGCCGGCCAGGGCGCGGAGGAAGCGCTCGGACGCGTCCACCACCACCAGATCGAGCCCGAGCCCGCGCAGCGCGCGCTCGACCTCCTCGGCCTCGCCCAGGCGCAACAGGCCAGTGTCGACGAAGACCGCGACCAGCCGCTGGCCGATGGCGCGGTGGAGCAGCAGGCCCAGGCTGGACGAGTCGACGCCGCCGGAGATGCCGAGCAGCACCCGTTCGTCGCCCACGCGCGTGCGGACATCGTCGACGGCTTGGTCGATGATGTGTTCGCTGGTCCAGTCACGCGCTATGCCGGCCTCGTCCAGGAAGCGCTCCAGCAGCGCCACGCCTTTGGGCGTGTGGCGCACCTCGGGGTGGAACTGTAGGCCGTGGAGGCGCCGGCGCGGGTCCTCCATCGCGGCCACGGGCGTGTCGGCCGTGGAGGCCACCGTGGCGAACCCTGCGGGCAAGCGCTCGACGCTGTCGCCGTGGCTCATCCAGGCCACGAACTCGCCCTCGATGCCGTCGAAGAGGATCCCCTCGTAGTGGCTGAGCACGGCCTTGCCGTACTCGCGGGTCGGTGACGGCCGTACCTCCCCCCCGAGTTCGAGCGCCAGCAGCTGCATGCCGTAGCAGATCGCCAGCACCGGCAGTCCGCTGCCCAGCAGTCCCTGGGGCAAGCCTGGCGCATCCGTCGCGTAGACGCTGCCGGGCCCGCCGGAGAGGACGACCGCTCGGGCATCGAGCGCGCGGATGCGTTCCAGCGTCACGCTCGGTGGCACGATCACCGAGTAGACGTGCAGCTCACGGAGGCGCCGGGTGATGAGGCGGGTGTACTGCGAACCGTAATCGATGACGACGACGCTGGTCATGGAGGCGCCTCTCGGCCTGCTCAAGGGGTGTCTGGGAACGGCAGGACGATCTCGCGGTCCTGTGGGAGGCGGAAGGTGACGGTCTCGGAGCGGCGGTCTTGGAAGCGGCCCTGCACCTGCCAGGTCCCCTCGGCGTCGAAGACAACCCGCCGGGGCACCGTGCCGAGCACGCTGCCTGCGCCGAGGCGCGAGCCGCCGGGGCTGGCGATCACCACCAGCGAGACCGGTGGCAGGCTGGTCGGTTCGATCCGAACCTCGACCACGAACGACGAGAGGGGGCCGCTGGCGCCGGGTGGCGGTGGCACGGGTCGGCGTGCCACGGCCGTCACCACGGCCAGCACGACGGCCAACACCAGCAACGCCGCCAACAGCCAGGTACGACGGCGCCTCGTGCGCTCGTTGCTCGGTAGGTGCAGGTGCGGGCTGCTGCCGTGGGAGGAAGCGACCGGCGTCTCGCCCGTGCGGTAGGTGACGCCCGGCGGCGGGCCTTTCCGGAAGCTACCGCTGTCGTGCGTCGACGGCACCGGGGTGGCAGCGCCGTCCGCGGCGGCTGGCGGGGCGGTCACCGCTCCGGGCGGATCGGGTCGAGCGCTGCGTGGCGACGGCGGTGCCGCGCCGGCGCGTGCGCCCGGACTCGCGTCAGGCGCAGGCGTCACGCTCGCTGCCGCAGCCGAGCCTGACGCGTCGCCCTCGGCGGTCTCGCTGGCGTCATCGACCTCGAGCACCACGTCGTCGAAGCGTGCATCCGGTTCGCGTCGCGAACTGGCATCGGTCCCGACGAGCGATGGCGGTGTGCGGCGAGCCGCAGTTGCAGCGGCGGCGACGCTCGCCGCGAACGTCGCCGCGTCCCCGGCGTCGTCGGTGGTGGCGGCCTCGAGCGCGATGCGTACGGCGGGACTGAGGGCGTGACCGTGCAGGCCGCTGAGCGCCAGGGCGAACTGGCGGAGGTCGTCGTCGAGGCTTCCGTCGGCCCACGGCACGCCGTATCCCTCGAGCCAGACGTCCTCACCGCGACGATGCAGGCGGTGGGGACCCAGATCGCCGTGGACCACACCCTGGTGCGCCGCTTCGGCCAGCGCCGCGGTGGCCGCCACCGCGGCCGCGTCGTCGAGCAGCGCGGGCCGTTCCATCACGTTGCTGGTCCCGTCGACCAGGTGCGACACCACGTAGCCGCCGTCATCGTCGTGGCCGGCCTCGAGCACGCGCAAGACGTGCGCGTGGCGGAGCGCCTCGGCGCCCGCGAGCGGCTGGCCGGGAAACCGGTACAGCCGCACCGGCAGGCCGGTGACCGGGTCGAGCGCACGCACCACGCTGACCGGTCCCTGCTGGACCGGTTCGCCCGAGCGGGTGTAGCGCTCTGGCGGGCTCACGACGACCGCGCCGGGCGTCGGGACGGACGACGACAGGGTGGTGGTGCGCGCATCGCCTCGAGTGTAACGGCCGGCCCGGTTGCCAACAAGGCGGTGCACGTGGCGCCGTCGGCTGCGGCGCCACCTGGTCGGCGCGTGGCTGGTACCGTCCCTACCATGGCCGCCACCGAAGCATCCGTCAGCGCTGCTCTCGCCACCGTGCTCGACCCCGAGTTGCACCAGGACCTGGTGAGCTTGGGCATGATCGAGCGGCTCGCCATCGACGGCGGCACCGTCGCCGTGACGGTGCAACTCACGACGCCCGCCTGCCCCATGAAGGCGCAGATCGAGGCGGACGTGGTGCGGGCGGTACGTGCCGTCGAGGGCGTGGAGCGGGTGGACGTCGACTTCACGGCCCAGGTGCGCGGCAACCCGCAGGCGTCCCTGCCGGGGGTGAAGCACGTCATCGCGGTGGGGTCGGGCAAGGGCGGCGTGGGGAAGTCGACGGTGGCCGCGAACGTGGCCGCCGCGTTGGCGCTCGACGGCGCCGCGGTGGGGTTGCTCGACGCCGACATCTACGGCCCGTCGCAGGCGAAGATGTTCTCGGTCGAGGGCAAGCGGCTCATGGCCGACGACGAGAAGCGCATCATCCCGCTGAAGCATCACGGGGTGAAGGTGATCTCCATCGCGAACCTGGTCGAGGACGGCCAGGCGCTCACGTGGCGCGGCCCCATCCTCCACGGGACCCTCACGCAGTTGCTGCAGCAGACCGTCTGGGGTGAGCTCGATTACCTCGTGGTCGACCTGCCGCCTGGTACGGGCGACGTGCAGCTGTCGTTGGGTCAGCTCGTCGACGTCTCGGGCCTGGTGCTGGTCACCACACCGCAGGACGTCGCGCTGCTCGACGTGCGCCGCGCCTACACGATGGCGCGCAAGACCCACGTGCCGGTCCTGGGCGTGATCGAGAACATGAGCTGGTACGAGCTGCCCGACGGGACGCGCGACTTGATCTTCGGCGAGGGGGGCGCCGCGACCTTCGCGGAGCAGGAACGTCTGCCGCTGCTCGGCCAGATCCCGATCACGCGGGGGTTGCGCGAGAGCGCCGATGCCGGCGTACCGCTGGTCCTTGCCGATCCCGACAACCCCAGCGCGCTGGCGCTGCGCCGCGCCGCGCGGCTGTTGGCGGGACAGGTGTCGGTGCAGGCGCTCAACACGCTGCCGGTGGTGTAGCGGTCTCTGCCAGCGCCCGCACCCGCTGCGAGCAACGTGTATCCTCGTCCGCGACACGCGCGCCTTTCGCCCGTACGATCGGCGTGCTCCCGGTTCGCCATGAGAGGATCGTCGATGACGAAGCCAGCCCCGAAGGTCGCCGCCGAGCTCGCCAGCCAGTACGACCCCCACGCGGTGGAGCCGCGCTGGGTACGGCGCTGGGCCGAGGCGCCGTTCCGTGCCGACCCGGCGAGCGGGAAGCCGCCGTTCACGATCGTCATCCCGCCGCCGAACGTGACGGGGAACCTGCATCTGGGCCACGCCTTCGACAACACGATCATCGACGCCCTCATCCGCTTCAAGCGCATGCAGGGCTTCGAGGCCCTCTTCCAGCCAGGTACCGATCACGCCGGCATCTCGACCCAGGTGCAGGTGGAGCGTGCCTTGGCGGAGGAGGGCATCGACCGTCACGCGCTCGGGCGCGAGGCCTTCCTGGCGCGCATGTGGTCGTGGAAGGAGCGCTACGGCGACATCATCCTCGAGCAGCTGCAGCGCCTCGGGGCCAGCGCCGACTGGTCGCGGACCCGCTTCACGATGGACGAGGGGCTCTCGCGGGCCGTGCGCACGCAGTTCGTCGAGCTCTACCACCGCGGTCTCGTGTACCGCGGCGAGCGCATCGTCCACTGGGACCCCGTCAGCCAGACCACCCTGTCCGACCTCGAGGTCGACCGCGAGGAGCGTCCAGGGGCGCTCTACACGCTGGCCTACGAGATCGAGGGCGGGCCGGTCGACGGTCGGGACGCGATCGAGATCGCGACGGTGCGTCCCGAGACGATCTTCGCCGACGTCGCCGTCGCCGTCCATCCCGACGACGAGCGCTTCGCGCCGCTGGTCGGTCGCCGGGTGCGCATCCCGCTCACGGAGCGCTTCGTGCCCGTGATCACCGACGCCGCCGTGGAGCCCGACTTCGGCACGGGCGCGCTCAAGATCACGCCCGCGCACGACCCCACCGACTTCGAGATCGGTGAGCGCCACGGCCTGCCGCGGCCGTCGGTGATCGACCGCCAGGCGCGCCTCACCAGCGAGTTGGTGCCTGCGCCGTTCCGCGGGCTGGAGCGCTTCGAGGGGCGCGAGGCGGTCGTGGCGGCGCTGCGTGCGAGCGGCGCCTTGCGCGACGTGCGCGACTACACGGTCGCGTTGGGCGTGTCGCAGCGCACGAAAGCGCCGGTGGAGCCGCTGGTGTCGCTGCAGTGGTTCTACGACGTGCGGCCCGCCGCCCAGCGGGTCCTGGCGGCGCTGGACGCCGGCGAGATCCGGATCGTGCCGGAGCGCTACGCCAAGGTGAACCGCGACTGGCTCGAGGCCATCCGCCCCTGGAACATCTCGCGCCAGCTCTGGTGGGGCCACCGCATCCCCGCCTGGTACGCCGAGGACGGCACCCTCGTCGTGCCCGAGCGCGACGCGCCGCTTCGCGACCCGAGCGACGACCCGCGCTACGCCGGCCGCGAGCTGCGGCAGGACCCCGACGTGTTCGACACCTGGTTCAGCAGCAACCTGTGGCCCTTCAGCACGCTCGGCTGGCCCGACGAGCGCGATCCGTTCTACCAGCGCTTCTACCCGACCGACGTGCTCGTCACCGGCTACGACATCCTCTTCTTCTGGGTCGCGCGGATGCAGATGGCGGCGTACGAGTGCACCGAGCGCGCTCCCTTCCACACGGTGATGCTGCACGGTCTGGTGCTGGACGCCGAGGGCCAGAAGATGTCGAAGTCACGGGGCAACGGCATCGATCCGCTGGACGTGATGGACGCCAGCGGCGCCGACGCCTTGCGCTTCGCCATGGCCTACGCCTCCACCGGTGGCCAGGACGTGCGCTGGGACGAGCGCCGGGTGGAGATGGGCCGCGCCTTCGCCAACAAGCTCTGGAACGCCGCGCGCTTCGCGCTTCCGCACGTGACCGCGGGCGCCGGGGAGGCCGCGGAGGCTGCGCCGGCCGTTCGCTTGGCCGACCGCTGGATCCGCAGCCGCACCGCTCGGGCGGTCGCGAGCGTCGGCGAGCACCTGGAGGCCTTCGACCTGGGCCTCGCCGCCCGGAGCGTCTACGAGGCGGTCTGGTCGGAGTTCTGCGACTGGTACCTGGAGGCCGCGAAGCCAGCCTTGCGCGCCGGCGACGACGGCACCCGCGCCACGCTCGCAGCCAGCCTGACGCACTTCGTCCAACTGCTGCATCCGCTCATGCCGTTCATCACCTCGGAGTTGTGGGAGGCCCTCGGCCACCCCGGGCAGGTAGCCGCGTCGGCCTGGCCGAGCTACGACGAGGGGGCGCTCGACCCGGCCGCGGAGGAGGACTTCGCCGCCTTGCAGGCGGCGGTGAGCGCGGTGCGGCAGCTGCGGGTGGAGGCCAACCTGCCGCCCGGGCAGGTGCTCGACGTGGTGGTGGAGGGGCCCGCCGCGGCGGTGGTCGCCTCCGACGTGGCGGTGTTCACGGCCTTGGCGCGGGCCCGACCGCTCGAGGCCTTGCCCCCCGGCGCCAGCCTGGCGCGGACGCTGCCCGCCTGCACCGTGCGCTTGCCGCTCGCCGGCGTGGTCGACGTGGATGCCTGGCGCGAGCGTCAGCACAAGCGCCTCGCGGACGCACGGGCGGCGCTGGCGAAGCACGAGCGCAAGCTCGCCAACGAGCGCTTCGTGGCGAACGCGCCCGAGGCGGTGGTGGCGGAGGAGCGCCGGCGCGCCGAGGAGGCAGCGGCCACCGCCGCCTCGATCGAAGCGAGCTTGGCGGCCCTCTCCGCTTGAACCGCGCCCAAGCAGGTTCGCTGGGCTCCTGGGCCCTCTCCGCTCGACGCGCGCTCAGACCGGTGCGCCGGGCTCGTCGTCCGGGGGCGCGGCCAGGTCGAGCCCGTTCGCCCACCCCTGGGCGGCCTCGAGGCCCTCGCGCAGGACCTGCTCGAGCGCCTCGACAGCAGCCCCGACCACGCGCTCGAGCAGGTCGAGCTCGGCGTCGTCGAAGCGCGACAGGACCCAGCGCTCGGCCGGCCAGTCGGCCGGCGGTCGAGAGATGCCCAGCTTGAGGCGCACGAAGCTCGGACCGATGCGATCGATGATGTGCCGCACGCCCTTCTGGCCGCCGGCGCCGCCGCCGAAGCGGAGTCGCAGTCGACCGAGCGGTAGGTCGAGATCGTCGTGGACCACGAGGAGCTGCTCGGGCTTGATCGCATGGCGCGTCATGAGCGCCTGCACCGCGGCGCCCGAGAGGTTCATGAAGGTGGTGGGCTTGGCCAGCAGCAGGTCGCCGGGCGCGCGCGCCACGAGGGCCTGGCGCTGGCGCGCGAAGGCCGCCTGCCGACGCTCGGCCAGACGCTCCACGACGAGGAACCCGGCGTTGTGCCGGGTCCCCGCGTAGCGCGGTCCCGGGTTGCCGAGACCGACCAGCAGCCGTGGGCGCCGTTCAGTCGTCGCTGGCCTCGTCGCCCTCGTCCTCCTCGGCCTCGCCGATCACCTCGGGCTCGAGCGCCTCGTCGACATCGGCTTCCTCTTCCTCCTCGACCATCCGCGGCGGCACCACGGTGACGATGGAGAGATCGAGGTCGTCGAGGATCTCGGCCTCGGGCGGCAGCATGTCGCGCAGGTCGCTGATGTGCAGCGAGTCGCCGATGGTGAGCTGGCTGATGTCGAGTTCGAGCGTGTGCGGGATGAGGCGTGGCAGCACGCTGATGTGGAGCTCGCGCCGCTGCACGTCGAGCTGGCCGCCTTCCTTGGTGCCGACGGCCGTCCCGACGAGCTCGATGGGCACGTAGAGCGTGACGGGTTCGTCGGCGGTGACGGCGAAGAAGTCGACGTGCACGGCCGTGCGCGCGCGCTTGTTCATCTGGACGGCCTTGACCAGCACCTGGTGCACCTTCCCGTCGACCTCGAGGTCGATCAGGTTCGAGGTGCCCTGACTGCGGAACACGCGGTCGAAGGTGCGCTGGTCGATGGAGACCGGCACGTTGAGTTGCCGGTTGTAGACGACGGCCGGCAGCCGGCCCTGCGATCGCTGGGCAGCGGCCGAACCCGCCTCTCGAACGGTTGCCTCGAGCTTCATGGAGCCTCCCGGGGGCGCCGACCCGCGCACGGGCCTTGAGGCGCGACGGCCGCAGGTGGCGGCGACGTGCGCCCTGCGGCGCGTTGACAGCTTCTGAACATACCGGGCGGAAGCGCTCGAACGCAAGCTCGCTGGGCGCCGACGGCGCCCTTCAACTGCTGAACAGCGAGCTCACCGAGTCGTTGTGATGCACGTTGAAGATGGCCTTTGCCAGCAGCGGCGCCACCGACAGCACGTGCACCCGCTCGTGCTGGCCGTGGAAGGGGATGGTGTCGGTGACGATCACACCGCTGATCGACGCGTTCGTGAGCCGCTCCAGCGCCGGTGGCGTGAACACCGCGTGGGTGGCTGCGACGCGCACGTCGGGGCGGGCGCCCAAGCGCAGCAACGCGTCGATGCCGCGGCGCATGGTGCCGGCGGTCGAGATCATGTCGTCGATCATGATCGGCCGCAGCCCCTCGACCTCACCGATCACGTGCGTCACAGAGATCTCGGTTGGGCTGGAGCGGCGCTTGTAGAGCATCGCCAACGGCACGCCCAGGTAGTTCGCCAGACGTCGCGCCTCGGTGGCGCGGCCGACGTCGGGGGAGATCACGACGCTCTCGTCGAGCCCGGTGTTGCGCAGGTGGTTGCCGAGGATGTCGAGCGCGGTGAGGTGGTCGACCGGTACGTCGAAGAAGCCCTGGATCTGGCCGGCGTGCAGGTCGATGGTGATCACGCGGTCCACGCCGGCGGTCTCGAGCACGTTCGCGACCAGCTTGGCGGTGATCGGTTCGCGCGCCTGCACCTTCTTGTCCTGCCGGGCGTAGCCGAAGTAGGGGATGACGGCGGTCACCCGCCAGGCGGACGCTCGCCGCAGCGCATCGCAGAGCACCAACAACTCCATGAGGTTGTGGTTGACCGGTGCGCAGGTGCTCTGGATCACGAAGCAATCCCCGCCGCGGACCGATTCGCCGACACCGATGCGGGTCTCGCCGTCGGGGAACTGCCCTACCTCACAGCGGGCCAGCTCCAGTCCCAGGTGCTTGGCGACGGCGGCCGCCAGGACCGGCGTGGCGCTGCCGGTGAACAGCTTGACGTCGTCGCCCGCCCTCATTGGCGGGCACCGGCGGCTGCAACGGTCGTCATCGTCACCTCGCGCGTTCCGCGGCCTTGCCCCACGGCACCCATCCGTGGGGCCGGGGGTGCGGACGGCTCGAGTCTACCGTAGCCCGAGCGCCGCACCCCCCATGCGCCGGCCTCAGCGGGCGTACTCGACGGCGCGCGACTCGCGCACCACCGTCACCTGCACCTGGCCGGGGTACTCCATGTCCTGCTCGATGCTGTTTGCGACGTCGCGCGCGAGCAGCACGGCGGTCGCGTCGTCGACCCGTTCGGGCTCGACCAGCACGCGGATCTCGCGCCCGGCCTGGATGGCGTAGGCCTTCTCGACGCCGGGGAAGCTCGAGGCGATCGATTCGAGCCCCTCGAGCCGCTTGAGGTAGTTCTCGAGCGACTCTCGCCGCGCCCCCGGCCGGGCCGCCGACACCGCGTCGGCGGCGTTGACCAGGACAGGGTAGAGCGTCTCGACCTGATCGAGCTCGTGGTGGTTGGCGATGGCGTCGATGACCTCGTGCGACTCGCCGAAGCGGCGACCGAGGTTGGCGCCGATCTCGGTGTGGGTCCCCTCGATCTCGCGGTCGATCGACTTGCCGATGTCGTGGAGCAGCCCGGCACGGCGCGCGAGCGCCTCGTCAAGGCCCAGTTCGGCGGCCACGATGCCGGTCAAGTGAGCCACCTGCACCGAGTGGATCAGGATGTTCTGGCCGTAGGAGGTGCGGAAGTGCATCCGACCGAGCAGTTGCACCAGGCCGGGCTTGAGCCCGACGACGTTGGCCTCGAGCGCGGCCTCCTCGCCACGTTCGCGGATGTAGGTCTGCATGTCCTGCTGGGCTCGCTGCACCACCTCTTCGATGCGGGCCGGGTGGATGCGGCCGTCGGAGACGAGCTCCGAGAGCGCCAGCTTGGCCACCTCGCGGCGGATCGGGTTGAACGAGGAGAGCAGCACGGCCTCGGGCGTGTCGTCGATGATCAGGTCGACCCCCGTCAACGCTTCGAAGGCGCGGATGTTGCGTCCCTCGCGGCCGATGATGCGGCCCTTCATGGCGTCGCTGGGGATGGGCACCACCGACACGCTGATCGCGGCCGAGACCTCGGAGGCGGAGCGTTGGATGGCCTGCGCCACGATGCCTTGGGCCTTGCGGCGCGACTCGGCATCGGCCTTCTCCAGGGCGGCGCGGACCCGCACGGCCTTCTCGCGCTCGAGCTCACCGTCGAGCCGCGTGAAGATGATCTCGCTGGCCTGCTCACGGGTGAGTTGGGCGACCTCGTACAGCTGCCG
>PXAU01000043.1 GCA_003567075.1 Trueperaceae bacterium | reverse complement strand
TTGCCGACCGGCGCCGTGTACATGGTGCACGAGGACGGCACCGGTGCGCTGCTGCCGGTGCGGGTGGCCGCGACCAGCGCCGCGCGCGACCAGGGCTTCCGCGGCGTCGGCGAGCAGGCGCTCGAGAACACCTTCCTGCTGTACCCGCTGGCCCGCGAGACCACTGCCCGCGTGAGCTACAACGTCGAGGGGGTGCGTGCGCCGATCGAGTTCGCCGCCATCGACGCCAGCGGTGAGGTCGTGTCGATCACGACCAGTACCCCCGCCGCTACCCGCGTCTCCATCCCGGAGCGCCACCAGTACCTGATCGCCGCGAAGGCCGGTGCCTTCGAGCGCTTCGGCGTCGCGGTCGGCTCGACGATGGACCCGGAGGCCATCCAGCGCTTCTGACCTCGACCGACGAGGCTGGTGAACCGATCCAGAGGCCAACGAGCCGATCCTCGAAGCCAGCCAGTCGACCCAGCCACCCTCAACGCACCTCCACACCGGCACCAGCGCGCCGCCCCTTGCGTCGGGGCGGCGCGCTGGCGTCGCGTCGTGGGCGACCGGCATGTCAGCGCGTTGCACCCCCACTACCGGTCCGCGGCGCGAGCCTCGCTCAAGCGGGCAACGCCGCGCTCAGGAACCGCAACCAGTTGCCGTGCATGACGGCTCGCACGTCGTCCTCCTCGAACCCCCGCTGGCGCAGCAGCGCCGGTAGCTTCTGCAGATCGGCGATGGTGTCGAGGTCGACAGGCGTCTGCTCAGTGCCGAAGCCGCCGTCGAGGTCGCTGCCGATGGCCACGTGCCGGGTGTTGCCGGCCAGGTCGCACACGTGCGTCAGCTGGTCGACGACCGCGCCGAGCCCGATCACGTCGGGTCGCGTCTGCCCCCGGACCCAGCCCGGGTGCAGCATCCAGGCGTCGAGCGCCGCGCCGATCACGCCGCCGCGCTCGATGATCGCTCGCAGCTGGGCGTCATCGAACTGCCGCTCGCCTGGCACCAGCGCGCGCGCGTTCTGGTGGCTGGCGAGGAGCGGGCCCTGCCACAGGTCGAGGGCCTCCCAGAAGCTTTGGTCCGCCAGGTGCGTCACGTCGAGCACCATGCCACGCTCGGCCATGGCCACCAGCAGCTCCATCGCGGGCGGCTTGAGGCCGCCATCGGTGCCGGTGCCGTAGGCGTAGGTGCTGTCCATGTAGTGGGTCATGCCGAGCACACGCAGGCCGTCGTCGAACCAGCTCGCGAGGTACTCGGGCGAGGGAACCGAGTCGGCGCCCTCCATCAGCAGCACCACGCCGTGCGGCGGTTCGGCGCCCGCCGGCGCACCGTCGGCGTGCCAGCCGCGCCACGCCTCCCAATGGTCCTCGAGCATCGCGCGGGTCCGCACCAGCCGCACGTGCCCCTGTCGCTCCAGCATCCGGTAGTAGGCCAGCTGGCCCTGGGCCATGCCGTAGGCGATCTCGGCGCTGGCATAGCGGGGCAGGGCCGGGGTCGGCGCGCCGCCGGTGCGGGCCAGGACGGTGGCGAGCGAAAGGCCGATCCCGGCGCGGCGCAGCTCGGGGATGGTGACGGTGTTGCAGCCGCGACCGGGCCCCACCTCGCCCGCGGCCCGCTCGAAGGCCCGCAGCGCGTCGACCTCCAGCGTGATGTCGCGGTTCCACAGCAGCGCGTTCATGGCCAGGTCGAGGTGCCCGTCGATGGTCAGCAGCGGCGGTCCCGCTCCGCTACGGGCCCAGCGGGCGGCCTGGCGTTCGGCGTCGGTCACGGGTTCGACCTCCAAGGGGTGCGGTGCGTCCCGCGCGAGGCGAGCACCGCGTCGGGTCGTGCATGGCGGGTCGTCAGCGCGTCGCCCCTCGCGCCCACACCGGTGCGATCCACTCGATGCGGCCGCCGCGGTGGGCAACGACGTGATCGTCGAGGTTGGTGACGGGGCAGGCGTGGTTCGGCAGGATCCGGACGCGCTCGCCCACCCGCGGGCGTCCCTCGCACGTCGACAGATCGAGCACGCCATGCTCCTCGGAGAGGCTCGTCACCAACGCCCCTGGGTACTCGAGCACCGCACCGAACCCGGCACCGAAGGCGGGATCGATGCGGTCACTAGTGAGCGTCTTCGAACCGGCATCAATGACCGCGCGGTCGCGCTCGGGTGCGCTCACGACCGTGGCCAGCACGTGCAGCGCGCAGTCCTCGAGACCGGCCGCGCCAGCCCCGACGGTGGCTCGATCGTGATAGACGTACGTGCCCGCGCGTAGCTCGCTCAACCCCTCGCTCTCGTGCGCGTGCCACATGCGCGGCGTGCCGCCGCCGGAGAACACCGTCGCTTCCAGCCCGTCCTGGGCCAGCAGCGCCCGCGTCTCGCGCACGAAGTCAGCGGCGCTCGAACCGAGCGGGTGGGTGCCAAGGCCTCGCAGGCGCACGCCCTCGGTCGCGTCCACCGCCTGCGCCAACGCACGTGCCTGGACCGGCTCCATCACGCCGGTACGACGATTGCCGCTCTCGAATTCGATCAACACCTCGATCGCTCGGCCCGCCTCCGCGGCTGCCCTGACCACGTGCTCGAGCGCGGTGCGGTTGTCGAGCATCACCGCCAGACGCGTGGTGGCGCGGGCCAGACGAGCGAGCGGCTCGACCTTGGCCGCACCGACGATCGGGTAGCTGAGCAGGACGTCCTCCACCCCGGCGTGCGCCATCACCATCGCCTCGCCCACCTTCTGCGCGGTGATACCCACCGCACCGGCCGCCAGCTGGCGGTGCGCCAGGACGGGCAGCTTGTGGGTCTTGACGTGGGGGCGCAGCGCCAGACCGTGTTGGTCGGCGTACGCCTGAGCCGCGGCTATGTTGGCCTCGACCCGATCGAGGTCGATCAGCACCGTCGGCGTGTCGAGCTCGTCGACACGGCGAGCGTTGGAGGCACAGGGTGGCGGGGTCGGCATGGCGGCGCTCCTCGAGGTTGGTCGTCACGCTACGCGCTCGGCGTGCGACGGGCTGGGGTCGCAGCGCCGCTCAGCGGCCGCGCATGCGCGGGTCGAAGGCGTCGCGCAGGCCGTCCCCCAGCAGGTTCAAGCCGAGCACGCCGAGGACGATGAAGACGCCGGGGAAGTAGCTCATCCAGGGCGCGACGAACAGGTAGCGCTTGGCGTCGGCCAGCATGTTGCCCCAACTGGGCGTGGGCGGCTGAGTACCGGCGCCCACGAAGCTGAGGCCGGCCTCGGAGAGGATCGCCACGCCCAGCACGAAGGTGCTCTGCACGATCAGCGGCGCCAGCGAGTTGGGTACGACGTGCCGCACCAGCAGTCGCAGGTCGCGCGCGCCGAGCGCCCGCGCGGCGTTGATGAAGTCGAGTTCCTTGAGCGTGAGCACCACCCCCCGCACGATGCGCGCGGTCGACGGCGTGAGGGTGATGGTCAGCGCCCAGATGACGTTCGTCTCCCGCGGCCCCAAAGCCGCCAGGATCGCGATCGCCAGGAAGATGGTGGGGAAGGCCATCAGCGCGTCCATGATGCGCATGAGTAGCCCGTCGAGCCAGCGGTAGTAGCCGGCGGCGACGCCGATGGTGAGACCGAACAGGGTGGTGAGCACCACCACCGAGTAGCCGACCCGCACCGAGACGCGCGCGCCGTAGATGGCTCGGCTGTAGATGTCACGGCCGGCGTCGTCTGTGCCCATCCAGTGCTCGGTGCTGGGCGCCTGCAGGCGGTTGCGCACGTTGGTGCGCAACGGATCGTGGGTGGCGAGGAAAGGCGCGAACGCCGCCATGACCAGGATCGCCAGCGTGAGCAGCGTGCCGATGCTGGTGAGCTGGTTGCGGAACAGCACGCCGGTGACCGGCGCGAGCAGGCCGCGCTTGCCGCGCACGCTCCGACCCGGCGCGGCGACCACGGGTGCCTCGTCAGGTGCGCGCGGATCGTCAGTCATAGCGGATCCTCGGGTCGGTGACGGCATAGAGCAGGTCGACGACGAGGTTGACGAAGATCGTGATGCCGGCGATCAGCAGCAGCGAGCCCTGTATCACAGGGTAGTCGCGCCGGAAGACCGAGTCGACCACAAGTCGGCCCACGCCCGGGAAGTTGAACACCAGCTCGACGACCAAGCTGCCTGAGATGAGCGACGCGACGGCCAGGCCGATCACGGTGAGGATGGGGTTCAGGGCGTTGCGGAGGGCGTGGACGTAGTTGACGCGGTTCTCGGCGATGCCCTTGGCGCGGGCGGTGCGGACGTAGTCCTGGCGCAGCACCTCGAGCATGCCCGAGCGCGTCATGCGCGCGATGAGGGCGGCGCCCGAGTACCCGAGCGCGATGCTCGGCAGGATGAGCGTGCGCAAGGAGGCGGCCAGGCCGCCCTCCTCGGGCCGCACGAAGCCCTGGGCCGGCATCCAACCGAGTTGGACGGCGAACAACTGGATCAACAGCAACCCCAGCCAGAAGTTGGGCGTGGCCACGCCTATGAGCACGAAGACGGTGGCGAACCGATCGAGCAGGCTGTCTTGCTTGATGGCCGAGAGGATCCCGATCGGCACTGCCAAGATCACGGCCAGGAAGAGACTGGTGATGGTGAGATAGATCGTCGGCGGGAAGGCCCGCGCGAACATGTCGATGACGGGGCGGTCCTGGTGGAACGACTGCCCCAGGTCGCCCTGCAGCACGCCGCCGAACCAGTTGACGAACTGCACCGGCAGTGGCTGGTCGAGGCCGAGGCGCTCGCGGACGCGTTCGATCTCTTCGGGCGGCGCGTCAGGGTCGAGGAAGAAGTCGGCCGGGTCGCCTGGCGTCAGGTGGACCAGCAGGAAGGCGGCGATGCCGACCATCAGCACCACCGGGATGGTCACGACCAGGCGCCGAACGATGAAGGTCGTCACGATCGCTCCAAGGGCCCGCGGGCGCATGTGCGCGGCGCGGCGTCGAGGTGGGCGCTACACCGGCGGCCTCACGGTGGGCGGGGCCCGCCGCGCGCTTGCGCTGCACGGCGGGCCCCTCCATTGTGCCAGGCTCAGGTGGGCCCGGCGCTCGACCCGGGACTCAGTCGAGCCACACGTCGAACAAGCGCATGTAGTGCCAGTCGGGCACGTTGCGGACGTTGGCGCGCACGCCGACGACCGAGAAGACGTCGCCGAGCCAGATCTCGCCCGCGGCTTCGGCACTGATGATGTTCAGATCGTGCACCGCTTGGCGCCGGTTGGTCTCGTCCAGGTCGTTGGCGATGATCTCGAGCTGCGCGTACCATTCGTCGCCGACCCAGGTCCAGGGCTCGCCGTTGCGGTCGATGCCGCTGGCGTCGAGGTAGGAGAGCGGCACCACCGAGCCGCCGCCGGCGCTCTTGATCTCCCAGCCGGTCATGTCGCGGCGCACGTCGGTGAAGGTGGCGCCGTCGACGACCATGAGCTCGGCGTTGAGCCCGAGATCCT
>PXAU01000148.1 GCA_003567075.1 Trueperaceae bacterium | reverse complement strand
GTTGCCAGGCCACGCCAGGACGATAATCGCGAGCGGAGGAAGCCCGGGGCGTAAGGCGTCGACGTACGACATCGTGGTGCACCCCGAGGCTTCCCCTCGGGGTGTTCTCGTGATGGGCCCCACGGCCGACGCCTGAGCCTGCCGGCGTAGAGCCGAGGCACCGGCAGCGACGGCGCCGCCGACACTGGCGGGGAGAAGGAGGACGGCATGGCAAGCGCGTTGCGAACGACCGGCACGACCAGACTGGGTGGCGGCGTGGGCGACGCCGACCCGACCGCCGCGAGCCCCGCCGCGAGCAGCGACAGCGGTGCCGGTGCCAGGCCACCGCGGCGGCTGGTCCGCGAGCTCGGCGAGCACGTGGGCGCGCGCGTGACGCTGCGCGGTTGGGTCCATCAGCGCCGCGACTTGGGCGGGATCCAGTTCCTGCACCTGCGCGACCGCAGCGGCGTGGTGCAGTGCGTCTTCGAGGGCACGTCGCCGCCCCTGCACGAGTCGAGCCTGGAGGTTCACGGGCGGGTGGTCGCGAACGACAAGGCGCCCGGCGGCCTCGAGCTTCACGCCGACGGGCTCGAGCTGATCAGCCTGGCGACGGCGCCGCCACCGGTCGAGCTGGCCAAGGAGGCTTTCCACGCCAACCCCGACACGCTGCTGGAGTACCGGCACGTGAGCGTGCGCGGTCCGCGGGCCCAAGCCACCCTCAAGGTACAGGCCGAACTGGTCCGGGCCTTCCGCGAGCACCTGCAGGCCGAGGACTTCACCGAGATCTTCACGCCGAAGCTGGTGGCGGCCGGCGCGGAGGGTGGCGCCAACCAGTTCGAGGTCGACTACTACGGCCAGCGCGCGTACCTGGCGCAGTCGCCGCAGCTCTACAAGCAGATCATGGTGGCGGTGTTCGAGCGCGTGTTCGAGACCGCCCCGGTCTACCGCGCCGAGCACTCGCACACCAACCGTCACCTGGCCGAGTACCTCTCGCTCGACGTCGAGTTCGGCTTCATCGACGACGACGGCGACGTGATGGCGCTGCAGGAGGCGTTGCTGAAGGCCATGCTGGACGCCGTGGGCGAGCGCTGCGGACGTGAACTCGCGCTGCTCGGTGCCGAGCTGCCGGACACGAGCGTGACCTTCCCGCGACTGGCGCTGCTCGAGGCGCGGCAGCTCGTGCGCGAGCGTTACGGCCACGAGACGGGCGGCAAGGACCTCGACCCCGAAGCCGAGCGGCTTGTCGGCCGTTGGGCGCGCGAGGAGCACGGCAGCGACTTCGTGTTCGTGACGCACTACCCGCGCGAGGCCCGCCCCTTCTACACCTTCCCCACCGACGACGGGCTCACCCGCGGCCTCGACCTATTGTTCCGCGGCGTCGAGATCACCAGCGGTGGCCAGCGCGTGCACGAGCACGAGGTGCTCGTGCGTGAGCTGCACGCGCGCGGCCTCGACCCCAGCGACTTCGCCGGCTACCTGGACGTGTTCCGGCACGGCATGCCGCCGCACGGCGGCTTCGCGATCGGCGCCGAGCGTCTCACCGCGCTGCTGCTCGGCATCCCGAACGTGCGCTTCGCGCGCGCCTTCCCGCGCGACGGCAAGCGCCTGCAACCGTGAGCCAAGGGCAGCGACGGACGGCCCGGCCGGCCCGCCCCACGGTTGTGCCTACAGCCCCAGCAGCACCAGGAAGCCCATCTCCTCCAGATCGTCGATGTGGCGCTCGACCAGCTCGCGGTT
Organism: Trueperaceae bacterium; assembly: GCA_003567075.1. Taxonomy (GTDB): domain Bacteria; phylum Deinococcota; class Deinococci; order Deinococcales; family Trueperaceae; genus CSSed10-48. Next base: position 3,702 of record PXAU01000148.1, on the reverse strand, counting down.
GGCGGCCGGCGCCGCGGCCGGCGCGGGCGGCGGCGCGGTGGTGGGGTCCTGGCCGTCGGCCAGCGCCTGCACGAAGGAGCTGATGTCGTAGCCGGCACCCTGGAGACCCGCGGCGGTGAGCACCTCGCTGCGCACCCAACGGTACTCGTCCAACGAGAAGCCCTGCTCGTTCAGGGCCGCCACCTGCGCCTCCTTGGCGCGCACCATCAGCCGCATCAGGTCGGCGTAGGCACCGGCCAAGCGGGGGACGTCGGTCAGCTGCGGCTGCTGGCCACCGATGTCCTCGTAGCGCCGCTGCAACTCGCCCAGGCGCACGTCGAGGTCGTCGCGCACGCCGCGCAGCACGGCCAGGTAGCGCTCGAGCTGGGCCTCGCTCAGTTCGCCGTCCTCGGGCGGGGTGTAGGGATCGACGTTGGTGACGCGCTGATCGAGCTGCTGGATGGTCGCGACCTCCTGCACCGCGGCCGCCATCTGCTGGAAGGGCCGCAGCACGAACCACCAGCCCGCGACGCCGCCCACGATCAACAGCAGCATCACCACGCCCAGGCAGCCGAACAACCAGCGGCCGCCGCTGCGACGCGGCGCGGTACCCGCAGGCGGCACCGGGGCGCTCATGCGTCGCTCCTGGGGTCGCGCGGCGTGCCCGGTGGCGGGGCCCCGGGGCCTTCGGGCCGTTCGGGCGCCGGTGGCTGCTGCGGTCCCTCGGGTGCGTCCGGCGTGGGCGGCTGCCGCGGTCCCTCGGGCGTGTCGGGCACCGGTGGGCTGCTCGGCGGCGCCGGCGGCTCAGGTGTCGGCGGCGACTCGGGTCCGCCCGGCGCCCGTGGCGCGTCGGGTGCCTCGGGCGCGTCACGTTCACGTTCCGTCGCTGCCATGCCCGGCACCGGCCCGGCACGGCGCTGGACGCCTTCGGCGGCCTTGCGGCCCAGCTCCTGGAAGCGGTCGCTGACGCCCTCGAGCTTGGCCTTCCACTCGGGGTTGGGCACCATGCCCTCGGTGCCGCGGTGATACGCGATCAGGGTGGCGGCGAGCGAGAAGGCGTCCGCGACGGCCAGCTTGATCATCCACGCCCCGACGACCACGAACACACCGAGCGGCACGGACAGCGCCGGAGCCACGGCCGCCAGCGCCAACGCGGGCAGGCCCAGGATCAGCAGCAGCAGCACGAACTCGACGTAGCTGATGAGCACCAGCACCACGGCGTTGGTCAGGATCGGCTGCCACGCCTGGGCGTACAGGATGACGCCGTCGTAGGCCACCTTCCACACGTTCTGCTCGCGCTCCTTGTAGGCGCGCGAGAGGATCGCCTCGTCCACGTACGTCGTCGACATCAGCGCGACACGCTCCAGCAGCCGCCCGAAGCCGCGGGTTCCCGGGATCGGCAGGATGCTGGCGATGCGCACGAAGGTGCGCACGAAGGCCTTCACGGCCCCCTCCACCAGGACGTCGACGGCGAACATGACGCTGGTGTCGCGGAAGCGCTCGGTGACCGCCTTGCGCCCGTACTGGAGCTGGCCCCCGTCGGGACCGCGACCATGCACGATGAACTCGGTCATGACGGCGGTGTGCGCTGCTCGCAGCAGGTAGAAGTAGTACCGGGACGCCCAGCGCACCACCGCGAAGGCGCCACCGACGGTGACCAGGAAGAAGATGAAGCCGAGCGGCGCCCACAATTGGCCGAGCAGCCAGGCGATGCCGCCGAGCACACCGAAGTAGACCAGGAGACCGAGCCCGAGCAGCGCGTAGCTGCCGAGACGGACCCAGATGAAGGGCAGCGTCTTCCCGAGCAGCGCGAGCGCCTCGCCGATGTAGAGCTTGGGCATGGAGTGGCCTTTCGCGGGTACGGGGTGGCGGATGCGGCGAGCCCGGCCGCGACACGTCACGGTCCCGGCGCAGACCCCAGGCCACGCCGATACGACCGGTGGATGCTCCAGTCTGGACGAGCCGGCGAGCGACGGCTATGGCATCGGCCACGCGGCCGGTTTGCAGCGGCGGCCCGACGAGGCCGCTGCTCAACCGCTCGCGGCGCTGGCGAACAGCGGCGTGGTGCGCGCGCCGCGCAGCACCACGTGGCAGGCGCGGCAGCGCGGCTCGTACGACTCGGCGGCGCCCACCAGGATCACCGGGTCGCTCTCGTGCGCCGGGCGGCCTCCGATGAGACGCTGGGTACGCGTCGCGGCCTTCCCGCAGCGGCAGATGGCGGTGAGCTTCTCGACCACCTCGGCGTGCGCGAGCAGCTCCGGCATGGGGCCGAAGGGCACGCCACGGAAGTCGAGGTCGAGACCGGCGACGATCACGCGGCGGCTGGTATCGGCGAGCTCGAGCAGGAAGGGCGTCAGCGCGCCGTCGAAGAACTGCGCCTCGTCCACCGCGATCACCTGGCTCGCGTCGTCGAGACGGTCGCGCATCGCGGCCGCGTCGGCCACCGCCGCCGCCTCGAGCGTGCGGCCGGCGTGCGAGGCGACCGCCACGGCTTCGTAGCGGTCGTCGATGGCGGGCTTGAACACCTGCACGCGCTGGCGCGCGATCATGGCGCGCGTGACGCGCCGGATCAGCTCCTCGGACTTGCCGCTGAACATCGGGCCGGCGACGACCTCGATCCATCCACCACCGAACTCGAAGGGCATGGCGCCATGCTACTCCCCCTGGCGGCAGCGACCGACCGGGCGCGGCCTCGCTGCTAGGCTGGTGGGCGTGACGCATCACCGCATGCACGGCACCACCATCGTCGCCGTCCACCGTGACGGCGTGTCCGCACTGGCCGGCGACGGCCAGGTCTCCTTGGGCGACACCATCGTCAAGCGCGGCGCGGTCAAGGTCCGCACCCTCGCCGACGGCGCGGTGGTGACCGGCTTCGCCGGCGCCGTCAGCGACGCCTTCACGCTGCTGGACAAGTTCGAGGGGCATCTGGGCGCCAGCAAGAACAACCTGCTCAAGGCGGCCGTCGAGACCGTCAAGGAGTGGCGCACCGACCGCATCCTGCGCAACCTCGAGGCGATGCTGCTGGTGGCCGACGCGCAGCAGATCCTGTCGCTCTCGGGCCACGGCGACGTGATAAGCCCCGACGAGCCCGTCGCGGCGGTCGGTTCGGGCGGCGCTTACGCCCAGGCCGCGGCGCTGGCACTGCTCCGCGCCACCGACTTGGGCGCCGCCGAGATCGCGCGCCGGGCGCTGGCGATCGCGGGCGAGATCGACGTCTACACCAGCGGCAGCGGCACCGTGCTCACCGTCGGCGGCCCGGACGGCGAAGCCGCCGCCGACGAGGCGGGCAGCGACGAGGCGGGCACCTCGGGCGACACGCCCGGAGGCCCGGACGCCGCCTCGGAGGAACGCTCGTGAGCGTGCTTGTCAAGGCCCTCAGCGGGCTGACGCCCGTCGACATCGTGGCGGAGCTCGACCGCCACATCATCGGCCAGGCCAAGGCCAAGCGTGCGGTGGCGGTGGCGCTGCGCAACCACCACCGCCGGCGTCAGCTGCCGCACGCCCTGCAGGCCGAGGTCACGCCCAAGAACATCCTCATGATCGGCCCCACCGGCGTCGGCAAGACCGAGATCGCGCGGCGGTTGGCGAAGCTCGCCAAGGCTCCCTTCCTGAAGGTCGAGGCCACCAAGTTCACCGAGGTCGGCTACGTGGGCCGCGACGTCGAGTCGATCGTGCGCGACCTGGTGCGCTCGGCCGTGGCGATGGTCGAGGAGGAGCAGCGCG
>PXAU01000328.1 GCA_003567075.1 Trueperaceae bacterium | reverse complement strand
CGTTACGGCAGCGTGCCGTGGCCCCGGAGCAAGGCGTGCAGCTCGGCCAGCGACGCCACGATCACATCCGGTTGATGCGGTGAGGTGGGCAGGTCGCCGCGCTGGGCCTCGCCGGTGAGGGTCAGGACCGCGACGAAGCCGTGCTCGACGGCCATCCGCACGTCGGTGTAGAGCCGGTCGCCGACGAACGCGATCCGGTCGGCGGGAAGCCCCAGGCGCGCCTCGATGGCAACCGCCATCGACGGTTGTGGTTTGCCGAGCACCTCGGGCCGAGCGCCGGTGGCCTCGGCGAGCAGCGCGATGAACGCCCCACAATCGGGGATCGGCCCCTCGGGGGTGGGGCAGACCGTGTCGGGATGGGTCGCCAGGTAGGGGAGGCCGGCCCGTACCAGGTCGCTGGCTCGACGCAGCTTGGCGTACGTGAGCGTGGTGTCGAAGGTCAGCAGCACGCAGTCTGGCGCATCGGCGTCGTCCTCGACGGGGGCGAAGCCGTGGCTGCGGTACGTCGCCACCACGGTCGGCGTGGCGACGAGGTAGGGCCGCTGCAGGCCCAACTCGCGCAGCCGGGCGATCGCGACGTCGTTGGACGTGAGCAGCCGCTCGCGCTCTGCCGGCAGGCCCATGGCGCGCAGGCGCTCGAGGTACTCCTCGGCGCTCTTCGACGAGTTGTTGGTGGCGAAGAGGAAGGGGAGGCCGGCGCTGGCGAGAGCGTCGAGCAGGTCGAGCGAACCCGGCAGCAGCCGTTCACCGAGGTAGACGGTGCCGTCGAGGTCGAAGGCCAACCCTGTCACTGCTGCGAGATGGCCCCCCGTGTGAGCGGCCGGCATGGGGTCCTGTGTACTGCCATCGGTTGGGCGCATAGGTAGCCTCAACGTACCCGAGCCCGGCCTCCTCGGTGCGCATGAGGTCGCGAAGCGACGAGATCGCTGCAGCAGGACCCGGCAGGCGCGCGGGCGTAGTCGGGGTTGTATGGTCCGGGTCTCGATCACGCTTCCCGGGCCTCGTATGTCAGGGTATCGTCAGGCCACCAGAGAGCGGTCGCGCGGACGCATTCGGGAAGGGATGGGAGCTTCCGCCGACGTGGAAAGCCGTCGGCCCTGGCGAGGGTCGGCGAGGGACGGTACGCGACGTATGGCCGTGACACTCGTGGCTACGGCCAGCCGCTGGCGCGACGCATCTGGGGTCCCTCGGGCTCGGTACGCGACGTTCGAACACGTTCTCGACTGCCCGAGCGCGAGCGTCTGCCGGGGACGCCACGCGCCGGCCCAGGAGCGGTTCGCCGGGGCGCCCTCCGGAAGCGTGGAGCCATCATGCGATCGAAGTTGCTCGTCCTCATCACCGTCCTAGCGCTTCTCGCCTGCCTCGCGCCCGCCTTGGCGAGCGGTCACGAGAAGGCCATCGTCGCGCACCGCGGCGCCTCGGCTTACCTGCCCGAGCACACGCTCGAGGGGTACGCCATGGGCTACGGGCAGGGCGCGCACTACATCGAGCCCGACCTGATGCTCACCCAGGACGGCGTGCCCATAGCGCTGCACGACCGCTCCCTGGAACGGACGACGAACGTGGCCGAGGTCTTCCCCGACCGGGCCCGAGAGGATGGCCTCTTCTACGCCATCGACTTCACGCTGGCCGAGATCAAGCAGCTCGCGGTCATCGAGCGGGTCGATCGTGACACGCGCGAGCTGACCTTCCCGGACCGCTTCCCGAACCTGCACAGCGAGCTGGTGTTTCGTGTACCGACGCTAGCGGAGATCATCGAACTGGTCCAGGGGTTGAACGTCTCCACCGGCCGGAACGTCGGCATCTACCCGGAGACGAAGTCCTCGGCGTGGCACGCCGAGCAGGGCTACGACTTCGAGGCGATCGTGCTCGAGGTGCTCGCCGCCTACGGCTACACGACCGCCGACGACAACGTGCTCGTGCAGTCCTTCGAGGCGGACAGCCTGCTGCGGCTGCGTGAGCTCGGTACCGAGCTCAATCTGGTGCAGTTGATCGGCGGCGGCGCGGCCTATGACCCGATGGTCACGGCAGAGGGGCTCGACGTCATCGCGACCTACGCCCAGGGCATCGGGCCGTCGATGACGCGCATCATCGACGGCGACGGCAACTGGGTGAACGACAACTTCCTGGTGCGCGAGGCGCAGGCCCGCGAGCTGGTGGTGCACCCGTACACCATGCGTGCCGATCGCTTGCCTGGGTACGTCGAGACCTTCGACGAGCTGCTCGAGCTGTTCCTGTTCGAGGCCGGTGTCGACGGCGTCTTCACCGACCATCCCGACCTGGCCATCCGCTTCTTGCGCGAGCGCCAGTAGGGCGCGCGAGGTCGTCGGGACCGCGTCAGGACGGCTGTCCCGACACCTGCGGCCTGCGCCCGGTAGACTCGGAAGCACGGACAATGCGTCATGTCTTCGCGTCTGCCACGTCGTGTTCGTCGTATGCGACATACTCGTCGTTCCTTGCGGATAACGGAGAGAGGTGATTGCGGCGACCAGCATTGTCAAGCTCTAGGTACGACCGTACCTGGGGAGGAGTCTCGGCGGGCACCGGGGGAAGGACACTTATGCGTTCCATGAAGCGCATGCTCTTGACGTTGCTTGTGGCGCTCCTGGCGTTCGGCGGCACGGCCGCGGCCCAGGTGGTTGTCGACTTCTGGCACGGCATGACGGGTGGCCGTCTGTCGGTCATGGAGCAGGTCATCGACGACTTCAACGCGCGCGATCCCAACATGCAGATCAACCCGATCCTGATGGGCACGTACGCCGAAGGCCTGTCGCGCTGGCTGGCGTCGCACCCCATCGGCGAAGAGCCCCCGCTGGTGCAGATCTACGAGGTCGGCACGCAAGCGATGCACGACAGCGGGATGATCATCCCCGCCTATCAGATCCCCGAGCGCTTGGGCGTCGACTGGGACTTCGGCCAATACGTGGTGCCGATCGTGCTGTACTACTCCCGTGACGGCAACCTGTGGTCGTGGCCGTTCGCTTCCTCGACCTCGATGCTCTACTACAACGCCGATCACTTCCGGGCTGCGGGCCTCGATCCCAACGCACCACCAACCACCTGGGACGAGATGCACGAGTACGGCCTGCAACTCCTCGAGGCGGGCGTCGCGCGCGACACGCTCTCCTTCGGTTGGCCCGATTGGCAGTTCGAGCAGCAGCTCGCCCTGCACGATCAGCCCTACATCGACAACGGTAACGGACGGCTCGGTCACGGCACCAACGTCATGTGGCCCAGCGAGTTCACCAACGAGCTGATCAGCCAGTGGGGCGCTATGGCCGAAGCCGGCACCTGGCTCTACGGGGGCCCAGAGTACGAGGTCAACTCGGCCTTCACGGCCGGCGAACTCACCATGCTGATGCAGTCCACCTCCTCGCTCGACGCGATCATGCGCACGGTCGGCGATGACTTCGAGGTCCGCACGGCCTTCCTGCCGCGGCTCGAGGGTTGGCCACGTGGCAACTCGATCATCGGCGGCAACAGCCTCTACGTCTCCAGCAACGCCAGCGACGAAGAGCTCGAGGTCATCTTCGCGTTCTTCCAGTACCTGGCAGAGCCCGAGGTCGACATCTTCTGGCACAAGAACACCGGCTACTTCCCGGCCACGAACGCTGCGCTCAAGCAGCTCATGGACGAGGGCTGGTTCCAGGAGAGCCCCAACCCCCTCACCGCCTTCTTGCAGATCCTGTCCGGCCGGACCGACAGCCCCAACACCCTCGGCAGCCGCATCGGCCCCTTCGTCGAGTCGCGCGATTACGTTCGCGACGCGCTGTCCGAGGTCTCCCGCGGCGCCGATCCCGAAGTGGCCTTCGGGCGCGCAGCGGAGCGCATCACCGTGCTCCTGAACGAGTGGGTGGAGTTCATCGACTGACCTGCTCGGCCATCGTCATAGCTCGGGGCGGGCCTCGGCCCGCCCCACCCCCTTCGCGGGCCCATCGAGCGACCGCCGCCGGGGGGCCGACACCTAGGTCGCGGTGGGTGAGGACCGATGCATGACGAACGATAGGTTCCCTGGCCACAACTTCCTCCCCTACGTGTTGGTGTTCCCCACGTTGGCCGTCATCGCGGTCTTCCTGGTCGTGCCGTTCGTCCAGGCCGTCCACATGTCCTTCTTCCGTCTTTCGCCGATTGGCAGGACGCGCGTCTACGTGGGCTTCCGCAACTTCGAGGAACTGCTGCGCGCGCCCGACTACCACCAGAGTTTCCTCAACACCTTGCTCTTTTGTGCCCTCGTCATCGGTATCGGACTCGCAGTGTCGCTCTTCATCGCGGTGCTCGCCACTCAGAAGATCCGCGGCGCGCCCTTCTACCAGGTGGCGTTCATCTGGACGTATGCGATGTCGCCCGCGATCGCCGGCGTCATCTGGGCGCTGCTGTTCGATCCCTCGATCGGCCTCATGACATCGATCATCCGAAACGTCACCGGGTACCGACTGAACTTCTTCACCGAGCCGATCGGGGCGTTCGCGCTGGTGACGGTGGCGTCGATATGGATCATGCTCGGGTACAACATGTGCTTCTACATCGCTGGGCTGCAGAACGTGCCTGGCGAACTCAAGGAAGCGGCCTTGGTCGATGGCGCCGGGCCGTGGAAGGTGTTCTGGATCATCACCTTCCCGATGCTCAGCCCCACCACCGCCTTCCTGATGTTCGTCAACACGCTCTACGCCTTCTTCATGGTGTTCGGCATGATCGACGTGGTCACGATGGGGGGCCCCAGTCAGACGACCGAGTTCCTGGTGTACAAGATCTACCGCGACGGCTTCGCGCGGATGCGCGAGGGCCAAGCATCGGCGCAATCGGTCATCCTCTTCCTCATGGTGGCGTCCATCGCCGGCTTCCAGATCTGGATGTCGACGCGGCGCGCCGTCTACAGCCGTTAGGAGGCGACGGGCGTGAAGATCAAACGCAAGACCCTCCTCAACGGCCTCACGCACCTGGTGCTGATCACGACGCTGGTGGCGGTGGCCTTCCCGGTGTTCTTCACCATCGTCATGGGCACCCACACCCACCGCGACGCGTACGCCTTCCCGCCCATCCTGATCCCTGGCGACCAGCTGTGGATCAACATCACCCGCGCCTGGGATCGCATCAACCTGGGCCGGCTGATGTTCAACAGCCTCTACATCGCCGTGGTGGTGGCGGTGGGCAAGATCATCTTCTCGATCCTGGCCGCGTTCGCGTTCACGCACTTCAGGTTCCGCGGCTCGTTCCTGCTCTTCCCGCTCACCATGATCACGCAGATGCTGCCGCTGCCCGTGCGCATCCTGCCGGCCTACTACCTGATGGCCTCGTTCGGTTGGCTCAACACGTACTGGGCGCTCACGGTGCCGTACCTGGCGAGCACCACCGGCATCATCCTGTTCCGGCAGTTCTACCTGACGGTGCCCGACGAGCTCGCGGACGCCGCACGGGTCGACG
>PXAU01000226.1 GCA_003567075.1 Trueperaceae bacterium | reverse complement strand
TGGCCGGGAAGGGGAGTTGAATGACAACACGCCGTATCGTCGTGGACGGGAGCGAGGCGACAGCCCGTATCGCCCACCTCACGAACGAGGTGATGGCGATCTACCCGATCACGCCCTCCTCCGGGATGGGGGAGCTCGCTGACGCCTGGTCGTCCGCGGGCCGCCCCAACATCTGGGGGGTGGTGCCCGAGGTCATCGAGATGCAGAGCGAGGCCGGCGCCGCCGGTGCCGTGCACGGCGCCCTGCAAGGCGGCTCGCTCACCACCACCTTCACCGCTTCGCAGGGCCTCTTGCTCATGTACCCGAACATGTTCAAGATCGCCGGCGAGCTCACCCCGGCGGTGTTCCACATCGCCGCGCGCGCCCTGGCGACCCATGGGCTGTCGATCTTCGGGGAGCACTCCGACGTGATGGCCGTGCGCGCCGCTGGCTGGGCGATGCTCTTCTCGAACTCGCCGCAGGAGGCGCAGGACATGGCGATGGTCTCGCAGATGGCCACGTTGTCCTCGCGCATCCCGTTCCTGCACGCGTTCGACGGCTTCCGTACCAGCCACGAGGTGAACGTGGTCGAACTGCTCGAGGACGCCACCGTCCGCGAGCTGATCGACGACGACCTGGTTCGCGCCCACCGCGAGCGCCAGCTCTCGCCCGAGAGCCCGGTGCTGCGCGGCACCGCTCAGAACCCCGACGTCTTCTTCCAGGGGCGCGAGGCCGCGAACCCCTTCTACGCCGCCGTGCCGGGCATCGTCGAGCGCGCCATGCGACGCTTCGAGGAGGCGACCGGCCGCGCCTACCACCCGTTCGAGTACCAGGGTGCCCCCGACGCCGAGCGCGTCGTGATGCTGATGGGCTCCGCGGTGGGGGCGGCCCGCGAGGCCGTGACGAAGCTGGTGGCCGAGGGCGAGAAGGTCGGCGTGCTGACCGTGCGTCTGTACCGGCCCTTCGACCGCGAAGCGATGCTGGCCGCGCTGCCCAAGACGGTGCGCGGCATCGCGGTGCTGGACCGCACCAAGGAGCCCGGCACGCTGGGCGAGCCGCTCTACCAGGACGTGGTGACCGCGCTGGCCCAGGGCTGGCCGGCGGACGCTGCGAAGCCGGTCGTGATCGGCGGTCGGTACGGCCTCGGCTCCAAGGAGTTCACGCCGGCCATGGCCAAGGCCGCGCTGGACGAGCTCGACGCCGACGTGCCGCTGCACGGCTTCACCCTGGGGATCGTCGACGACGTCAGCCACACCAGCCTGCGGCACGACCCCGGTTTCGTCACCGAGGGCGACGAGATCAAGCGTGCGGTGTTCTACGGCTTGGGCTCGGACGGCACCGTCGGCGCCACCCGCAACAGCGTCAAGATCATCGGCGAGCACACCGACCTGCACGCGCAGGGTTACTTCGTGTTCGACTCCAAGAAGGCCGGCGCGGTGACGGTCTCGCACCTGCGCTTCGGACCCAACCCGATCCAGTCGACCTACCTTATCGGTGAAGCCGAGTTCGTCGGCGTGCACCAGTTCGAGTTCGTGGAGAAGTTCGACGTCCTCGCGCTGGCGAAGCCCGGCGCCACGATGCTCCTCAACAGCCCCTACGCGCCTGACGAGGTCTGGGACCACCTGCCCGTCGAGCTGCAGCAGCGCATGCTCGAGCTGGACATCAAGCTCTTCGTGATCGACGCGCTGTCGGTGGCTCGCGAGGCCGGCATGGGCGGCCGCATCAACACCGTCATGCAGGCCTGCTACTTCGCGCTCTCCGGCGTGCTGCCGCGGGACGAGGCGATCGCCCAGATCAAGGCCTCCATCGACCGCTCCTACGGCAAGCGCGGCCGCGCCGTGCTCGAGCGCAACTACGCCGCCGTCGACGCGTCGCTGGCGGGCCTGTTCGAGGTGACGCTGCCGAGCGAGGCCACGGCCACGAAGCGCCTCCGTCCCCCCGTGCCCGAACACGCACCCGACTTCGTGCAGCGCATCACCGCCCGCATCATCGCGGGCGAGGGCGAGCAGTTGCCGGTGTCGGCGCTGCCCTTGGGTGGCACGTGGCCGACGGCCACGAGCCAGTACGAGCGCCGCTCGATCGCGGTCGACGTCCCGATCTGGGACCCCGAGATCTGCACCCAGTGCGCACTCTGCGCCATCGCCTGCCCGCACGCCTCCATCCGCATCAACGCCTACGACCCGAAGCTGCTCGAGGACGCCCCCGAGGGCTTCAAGTCGGTGCCGTGGAAGGGCAAGGACCCGGGCCTGCAGGGCTTCGCCTTCACGGTCCAGCTGGCGCCCGACGACTGCACGGGCTGCGGTGTCTGCGTCGACGTCTGCCCGGCCCGCAGCAAGAGCGAGGTCAAGCACAAGGCGATCAACATGGCGCCGAAGGTCGACCACCTCGAGGTCGAGCGCGAGACCTGGGACTTCTTCCGCACCATCCCCGAGCCGCGCCCCGATTGGGACGCCGAGACGCCGATCAAAGCCTCGCAGCTGCGCAAGCCCCTGTTCGAGTTCTCCGGCGCCTGCGCCGGCTGAGGCGAGACGCCCTACATCAAGCTGGTGACCCAGATGTACGGCGACCGCATGGTGATCGCCAACGCCACCGGCTGCTCCTCGATCTACGGCGGCAACCTGCCCACCACCCCGTACGCGCAGGACGAGCAGGGCCGCGGGCCGGCCTGGTCGAACTCGCTGTTCGAGGACAACGCCGAGTTCGGTCTGGGCATGCGGCTTGCGGTCGACGCCCAGCGTGACCTGGCGCTGCGCTCGCTCGAGGCGCTGCGCGAGCCGCTCGGCGCCGAGATGGTGGACGGCCTCATCGCGGGGAGCAAGGCCGACATCGGCGACGACGCCGCCATCGCGGCGCAGCGTGAGCGCGTCGCGGCGCTGCGCAGCACGCTGAAGGAGCTCGAGGGGGGCGCCCACGCGCTCGACGCGCGCCATCTGCAGGACACCGCCGACGCACTGGTGCCGCGGGCGGTGTGGATCGTCGGCGGCGACGGCTGGGCCTACGACATCGGCTCGTCGGGCGTCGATCACGTGCTGGCCTCGGGTCGCGACGTCAACATCCTGGTGCTCGACACCGAGGTGTACAGCAACACCGGCGGTCAGGCCTCGAAGTCGACGCCGCGTGCCGCGATCGCGAAATTCGCGGCGGCCGGCAAGTCCGGTGCGAAGAAGGACCTCGGCATGATCGCCATGGCCTACGGGAACGTCTACGTCGGCCAGATCGCGATGGGCGCCAACCCCTCGCATGCGGTGAAGACCCTGCGCGAGGCGGCCGCCTGGCCGGGACCGTCGCTGGTGGTGGCGTACAGCCACTGCATCGCGCACGGCATCGAGATGAGCACCTCCATGAGCCACCAGCGTGACGTGGTGCGCTCGGGCATCTGGCCGCTCTTCCGCTTCGACCCGCGCCTCGCCGAAGGCGACGATGGCACCCCCCTGCAGCTCGACTCGCGCAAGCCGAGCATCCCCTTCTCGGCCATCGCCCAGAAGGAGGGCCGCTACGCGATGCTGCAGCGCGCCCACCCGGAGCGCGCGAAGGAGCTCCACCGCCTGGCCCAGGCCGACATCGACGCGCGCTGGCAGCTCTACCAACAGTTGGCGGGGATGCAGCGGAGCGTGCCCACCAGTAGCGATCTGACCGCGTCCGGCGCTGGCGCGGACGAGGAGGGCTGAGATGCCGGTCGACATGCGTACCACCTACCTCGGGCTCGAGCTTGCCAACCCGTTCGTGGCGGCCGCCTCGCCGCAGACCGGTGAGGTCGAGACCCTGCGCTCGCTCGAGGGCGCCGGCGTGGGAGCCGTGGTGCTGCGCTCGCTGTTCGAGGAGCAGATCCAGCACGAGGAGGTCGCGGCCCAAGACCTCTTCCTGCAGGGGGCGGAGATCTCCCCCGAGGTGACGGGGTTCTTCCCCGAGCTCAACGACTACAACACCGGCCCGGACGCCTACCTGGGCTTGATCGAGGGGGCCAAGCGGGCCCTCTCGATCCCGGTGATCGCCAGCCTGAACGGCCACACGGCCGGCGGCTGGACGCGCTACGCGGGCTTGTTCGAGGAGGCCGGCGCCGACGCGATCGAGCTCAACGTCTACTTCCTGGCGACCGACCCCACCGTCGCCGCCGCCGACGTCGAGCAGCGCTACATCGACCTGGCAGCGTCGGTGGCGTCCCAGGTCAAGATCCCGGTGTCGGTCAAGATCGGCCCGTTCTTCTCCTCGCTGCCCAACTTCGTGCTGCGCGTCGTCGACGCGGGCGCGAAGGGCATGGTGCTGTTCAACCGCTTCGTCCAGCCAGACGTGTACCTCGACGAGCTCACGGTGGCGCCGCGCTTGGTGCTCTCGAACCGCGAGGAAGCGCGGCTGGCGCTACGTTGGATCGCGATCCTGCGCGGCCTGACCCAGGCCTCGCTGGCCGCCAACAGCGGCGTGCATCGCGCTGAGGACGCCATGAAGCTGCTGCTGGCCGGCGCCGACGTGGTGCAGGTGGCCAGCGCCCTCATCGAGCGCGGACCGCTCTACGTCGAGACGCTGCTGCGCGGCGTCGAGGCCTGGATGGAGGAGGGCGAGTACGAGAGCGTGGCGCAGTTGCGCGGCAGCTTGAGCCAACGCAACGTGCCCGACCCCGAAGCCTTCGAGCGCGCGAACTACATGAAGGCGCTCGTGACCTACGCCAGCGAGCACGCCTGAGCACGGGCACGGCATTGCGGCGGGCCGCACGCTCCCGAAGCGTGCGGCCCGCCGTCTGCCGTTCGCCCTGGCGGTCGTGCCTACCGCTCGCCTTGGCGCTGGGCCCTGCCGTTCGCCCTGGTGCGCGGCGCGCGGCGCGTTGCGCGCGCAGGCGTGCGGTACGCTCGTGGCGAGCATGCGAGAACCGCGACCGGCGTTCCGCTCGCTGACGCGCGACGCGTTCCAGGTGGCCTGGGTGCCGCTCGACACCGCACCGGGGCACCTGGGCCTAGCGATGGCGCCAGGACGCTGCGAGCCCGCGGGCGACCCGTGCGGAGGCGCCGCTGTCACCGCCGGTGCCCGCAGGCGTTGGCAGCGCGACCTCCATGCTGACCTGCGCCGCTTGCGGCACGTGCATCGCTGTGACGTGCTGGTGTCGATCCTGAGCGACGACGAACTGGCGTGGCTCGGCATCGCCGACATCGCCGAGGCAGTCGCGGTGCACGGTATCGAGCACCGTCGTCTGCAGGTGCGCGACGGCACGGCGCCTGCGCCCGAGCAGGAGGACGAGGTGCTGGCGTTGGTCGACGACCTGCGCGAGCGGCTCCTGGCCGGGCGCACGGTGGTGCTGCACTGCCGCGCCGGACAGGGCCGCTCAGGCATGCTGGCGGCGCTCTTGGTCGCGAGCCTGTGGGAGTTGCCGGCGGACGCGATCGCGCGGGTGCGCCGCGCCCAGCCCCGGGCGGTGGAGACGGTCCAGCAGGAGCACTACGTGTTCGACACGGCCTTCGCCTGGTTCCGGCGCGA
>PXAU01000180.1 GCA_003567075.1 Trueperaceae bacterium | reverse complement strand
TCCGCCCGGGGTGCGCGGGAACCCCCGTAGGCCCGGCCACGTCGCAGACTTCGGCGACGCGGGGTCTTCGCCTTGTCTTCGCCTTCGCGCGCGGCCGCGCACGCAGCAGGCTAGGTGAGGTCAGTCCGGCGTGTTCCTCTGCGACGCTTCTCCAGATCCTGCTGCCAAGGCTTCCGCCACCTGCGCCAGCCGTGCTGCCACAGCGGCCAGCTCTCGCAGCGACGCTTCGGCCGCGGCCTCGTCGTAACGCTCGGACGGACCCCGGTCATCCGCCAAGAGCGCCTCCTGGGCGTGCTCGAGTTCGGGTTGCAGGGCGACCACGGTGGCGCCGGTCGTTTCGCAGCGCGCACGCAGTTCGATGAGTCGTTGATGGAGGGTAGCGGCGGCATCCGCCAAGCTGACCGGCTCGGGCACCGGTTCCGAGGGGGTGTCCGTAGGCTCGTCGCTGGCGCCTGGCGCGGCCTCGCTCTGCTCCAGTGCAGCGGTCGACGCCTCGCTCGGCGTGGTCGGCTCGGTTGGTTGGTCGCCCTCGTCCCACTGCGTCGGCGCCCACTCTTCAGGCTCCGTGGCCATCGAAGGCTCCGCGTCGTACGGCGCGGGTTCGCCACGCGCCGACTGGCGCTCCCGTTCGTCGCGTTCCGTGGCGACGTCGAGGAGCAACGCCTGCAGGGGGGCGTGGATGAGCCGCTGGTGGTTGTGCAGCGAGCGCTCGAAGTCCACCGTGACCTTGTCCCAAGCGAGGATCTGACGCGCCGCCCGTTCGCCGTCGGCGCCGAGGTCAAAGGAGTACGCGTTCACGAGCTCGCCAGAGAGGAAGTGGAGGCGCCCCTTGCGTTCACCCGAGCGCACGAGGAGCGAGCACGACTTGCGCTCGATCTGAACGAGATGGAGGAGCGCTGCCAGGGGTACGCCCGTCATGCGTCCGCTGGCCGACTCGGCGCGCGCGTCCCGCACCGCCTCGGCCACCTGAGCGGGGCTGGCCGGTTTCCGCAGGATCCGCAACATGCCGAGCTGCGGTGCCCCCTCCATCACCGTCTCGGCAGCCATGGTGGAGAGGACCACGGCCGGCAGGTTGGGGTGGTGCTTGCGCACGTACGCGAGCAGGGTGAAGCCGTCCATAATCGGCATGGAGACGTCGGTCACGATCACGTCCACCGGGTGCTTGCAGAGGTGTTGGATCGCGTCGCCGCCGTGCACGGCCGTCGCCACGGTGACGCCTTCGAGGTGCATCGGGAGGCCCTCACGCAACAGCCTGCGGACGGCAGGATCGTCATCGACCACGAGCACGGCGCGCGGCCCCGCGATCATGCTGAGGACTCCGGTTCAGGCCCGTCATCGGTCGTCGTGGCCTCCGCACTGTCAGCGTTCGCGTCCGCGCCCGCAGGTGCGGTGTCGTTGGCGGCTGCCTGGGGCCTCGGGTCGAACATGCGCTCGACCCGCGCCAGGATCTCGCGCGCCAGCTTCGCAACGTCGTGCTGGAAGGTCTCGAGCTCACGCCTGCGACGCTCACGCTGTTCCCTCTCGGCGTCGAAGCGCTGTTGTGCCTCCCGGAACGCCTCCACCTCGCTTGCGACGGCGGCGAGGGCGGCATCCGCGACACGTGCCGAGTCGCTCAGGCGCCGCATGGCGCCGAGCAGGGCGGCAACGTGTGCATCGGGTTGCGCCGATGCCGGGGGCAGGGGCCCGTCGACGGCTGCGCCTTCGGGCACGAACGAGGGGGCAGCCGTGTCCGCCTCGGGCGCCGAACCCTCGTCGTCGCCGCGGACGAGGCCTTCGTCGTCCAACCGTTGGTCGAAGCGTTCGTGATCGTCCTGCATGCGCTGCGCCTCCTCGGCTGCCCCCGGATCGGTCGGCTCCGCTGACGACGCCGCGTGATCGTGGGCGGCCGACGATAGCGGTGCGGCGGCGTGTTCGGGGGTCGTCTCGCTGGTCCCTGGTGCGTCTCGTTCGCCGGTGTTCGCTGTTGGTTCGTGCACGCCGAGCGTCGGCTCGTGCACGTCAGGCGTCGGTTCGTGCACGCCGAGCGTCGGCTCGTGCACGTCAGGCGTTGGGGCGTCGGCGGCGGGTGCCGGTTCGTCCCCGGTGTCGTGGCGGTCCACGGAGGCGGCACCCGAGGCGGTCAGCAGCGACTGCGGCACGGGTGGGAGCGCGCGCTCGGCGTGCTCGCGCAACTGGTCCTGGACCACCGCGACCTCGAGCAGCATCAACCGCATCGGCGTATGTACCAGTCGGCGCGTGTCGTCGGGAAGCGGTTCGAAGGTGAGCGTGGTGCTTGGCCACCCGAGGATGTCGTAGGCGGCGGCTTCGCCTTCGGAACCGAAGTCGTCGGAGAAGGCGTTGATCAGCTTGCCCGACTCGAAGTAGAGGCGTCCCCGGCGACGGCCCGAGGCCACCACGACGGTGCAGGTGCGGCGCTCGGCTTCAATGAGCTGCGCCACGCCCGCCAGCGCGATGCCCTCGATCTGGCCGAGGTCCGATCGCTCCAGCACCTCGTGCAGGCAGGCGGCGAGATCGCGGTAGCTGATGGGCTTGCGCAGCACCCGCAAGCCATCGAACGGTGCGAGCCGGTCGCCGATGTCGTCGGCGGCCAAGGCCGAGAGGACCACCACCGGCAGCGCCTGTCGCCTGTTGGTCACGTAGGCGATGAGCGCGAAGCCGTCCATCACCGGCATCGCTAGATCGGTCACGAGCACGTCGAGGTCGTGCTGCTCGAGCATCTTGACCGCTTCGCTGCCGTCGCTGGCAGTGAGCACCTCGAACTCGCCGAGCACCTGGCCGAGGCCGTGCGACAGGACGTGGAGGGTGCCGGGATCGTCGTCGACGATCAACACGGTCTTCGCAGACGGGTCTCGCGCTCCATCAGGCTCGCTCATGTACGGCCAGCATGCCGGCCTGATCCGTGCTGCGCGATGAACTACCCCATTCGTACCGGGTCAGACGTACCGCGGAGCCATCACCACACGAACCCATGCCAGCAGCAGCCAGGCCCAGGCCGCGAGTGGGGCAGCGATGGCCGCGTCCACCGCGAACCAGCCGAGAAGCGCTGCTGGCACGGTGACGAGCAGGCCGGCCAGCAGCCACACGCCCAGGGCGCGCGGGTCGGCCGCGCGGGCGCCGATCGTATCGACGAGAGCGGCAGCACCCAGGCCCAACGGCAGCAGCAGCCACCCCTCGGTTGCCGGCGCCAGACCCAGCAGCGCTCGCACCACGTCCGCGCCGATCGTCGCTGTCATCGTCAACGACCCGACGAGCAGCAGGTGCGCCAGCGTGCGCGCGCGGCCGTCCACGCTGAAGCCTTCCCAACCAGCCCGACCCGGATGGAGTACTGCCGCTGTCCAGGCCAACGCCAAACCGGGCACGAGCGCGGCGCCGCCGAACGGGCCGTTCACGCCGGTGGTCAGCGCGACCCCCACCACGAGCGGCGGCAACGCCAGCAACGCCAGCGGCGAGCCGCGCCAGGCGCGCACGAGGGCCAACCAGGCGAAGGCGCTGGTGGCGCCCCCGCGTCGAGGCACCCGTGGGCGCCAGCGCGGCGCGAAGGCGCTGCGCCTGCCACGCAAAGCGTCTCTCGCGCGCGCCTCGGCGAAGCGGGCCCCCGGGTCGGGTGCGCTGGCGGTGATGGCCGAGAGGCCGCGCAGCGTGGCGATCGCCCGCAGTTCGGCGAGCAGCTCGCTTTGTCGCATCACGACCGGCGGCAGCGCCTGGAGCCTGGCGAGGCCCGTGCGCCGTGCCAGCGCCAGCGTGAGCACGATCATGCCCAGCGCCAGGGCGAACCCGGTCGCTGGCGTGAGGGCGCCGAGCGCCGCGGCGGCCGGCGCGCCGGCCGCGAGGCTGCAGCCCGTGACGCCGGCGGCCGTGCAGCCCGCTGTCAGCATCGCCGCGACCGCTCCCGCCAGGGCGATCGTCCACGCGATCGCGTCCCGTCCAGCGGCCAGGGCGGCGCGCCAGCGCAGCAGCGGTAGCAGCAGCGCCAACGTCGGCAGTAGCAGCACGGCAGCGGTCGCAGGCCGGCCAAGCAGCCGCGGCACCACCAGCGCCAACGCTCCGCCGACGACCAGGCCGCTTACGAGCGCTGGAAGCGCCGCGCGCCAGGCCGGCCACGCCAGCACCGTCGCGGCTCGCGCGGCGCCGGCGGCCAGATGGGTGAGGTCGCGACGGTCCAACCACAGCGGCGTCACCTGGGTCCTGGCGGCCTGCAGGAGCGCCAGCGCGAGTACCGCGCTGGCGCCAGGTACGGCCCAGCGCGTCAATGCCGCGGCGATCGGCGGCGCCAATGGCACGATCGACTGCAGGGCGGCGATCGCGAGGACAACGGCCCAGAAGACGAGGTAGACGATGCTGCCCCACCCAACCGCCCGTACCGCCCAGCGAACGTTGGCGCGCAGGCTGCGCCCCAACGTGGCCCGGCGGAGCGCCCGCACGGCGGTATCGGCGGCGCCGTCCGCGGGCCTCATTCCGCGCCGGCCCAGTGACCTGCCTGCAGGCGGCGGTGGCTGCCTGGCCAGCGCGCCGCCAGGTCGGCCTGGTGGCCCGAGACGAGCACGGCGCCGCCGGCGGCAGCATGGTCGGCCAAGCCTGCCAGCAAGGCCGTGCCGGCATCGGCGTCGAGGGCGTTGAACGGCTCGTCCAGGAGCAACAGGGGCGGCGCGCCTCCCAGGGCGATTGCCAGCGCCAGCTTCTGCCGCATGCCGCGCGAGAGGGCCGCAGGGTAGTGGTCGAGCCGGTCGCTGAGGCCGAAGCGCTCGCACCAGGCCAACGCCGCGCTGTCGGCGTTCTCGCGGCCGGCGATGCGCCCGAGCAGTCGAGCGTGCTCACCGGCGGTCAAGTCCTCGTAGAGGGGCGCGCTGTCGGGCACCAACCGAAGCTGGGCTCGGGCGGCCTGGCTGCCGGCGCGCGCGCCGCTGACGAAGACGTCGCCGTCACTCGGCAGCAATCCTGCCAGGGCACGCAGCAGCGTGGTCTTGCCGGCGCCGTTGGGCCCCTCCAGCCAGACCGCCGCCCCTGCCTCGAGGGTCAACTCGAGGCCGTCGAGGATCACCACGCCGCCGAGCGTGACGCGCAGATCCCGCGCTTCGAGCAGGGGTGCCGCTCCGGAGCCGCTCACGCGCATCAGCCTACGCTGCGCTGGTAGGGCGTGTCGGTGTGCCGGCACGTCCCCCCGGGGTTGCG
This sequence comes from Trueperaceae bacterium, assembly GCA_003567075.1. Lineage (GTDB taxonomy): Bacteria > Deinococcota > Deinococci > Deinococcales > Trueperaceae > CSSed10-48. The sequence continues at coordinate 16,380 of PXAU01000180.1, read as the reverse complement.
GTGTCGCCGTCCTCCGGGTCGGCGTACGCGGTCTGCTTGGGTCGTCCACGCCGTGTCGTGGCCCGCGGCCGGCTCCGTATGATGGGCCTCCAGACCACCGCGGCCGCCGCGCGCGCCGTCCGAAGGGGGTACCCCGTGATCGACGCGATTCGCGTCCGACCCGCGTCCAAGGTCGACGTCCCGATCCTGGCCGCCATGAACCGCGAACTCATCACCGCCGAGGGCGGGCCGTCGACGCTGAGCGCAGGCCAGCTCACCAGCCGGATGGCCGCGTTCCTGGAGCACGGGTACGAGGCGCATCTGGTGGAGTCGGGCGACGACCTGATCGGCTACGTGCTCGTCCGCCGCGATGTCGACCACGTGTTCGTGCGGCAGTTCTACGTGGCACCCGGGCAGCGCCGCGGGGGCGTTGGCCGGCGCGTGTTCGCCTGGCTCACCGAGAAGGTCTTCCCTGGCCAGCGCGTGGTGTTGCAGGTTCGCACCGGGAACGAGCCCGTGGTGCGGTTCTGGGAGTCGCTCGGTTTCGAGGTCAGCTTCACCGCGCTGGAGTGGTCGCCCCAGCCCGACGAGGCGCAGGTGCGCTGAACCCCTGTCCGGTCGACGCAGCTCTGCTGGGTCGCCACGTGCCGGGCGGGCCGCGCGATCGCTGCCGCGCTGCGGTGCAAGGATCGACGGATCAGGGGTCGTCGTGCGCGCGCGCCCCGGCGAGCGAGCCGTACTCGCTGCCGTAGAGCGCGCGGTACGTCTCGAGGTTCACCATCACCCGCTGCAGGTACTCGCGGGTCTCGAGTGCGTCGATGTGACGGTACAGCTCGTCCTTGTCGCGCTGGACGAGGTCGCCGCGGAAGAGGCGGCCGATGTACCCCTGCCCTCGGTTGTACGCGGTGACCACGAGCTCGAGGTCCCCGTCGAAGTAGTCGAGCAGCCAGCGGAGGTAGAAGACCCCGTAGCGGACGTTGTCGGCCGGCTCGAACGGGTCGCCGGGGTTCTCGCGCTGGAGTTCGGCCAGCCAGTTCCAGGTCGACGGGATCACCTGCATCAACCCCATCGCGTTCGCGTGTGACACGGCCACGGACGAGAAGGCCGACTCCTGCCGCATGACCGACCACACCAGCGCAGGCTCCACGGCGAAGGCCTCGGTGTAGCGCTTCACCGCCTCGGGGTAGGCCTGCGGCCATGCCAGACGCCACACGCGCTCGTCGCGTACGCCCTGGCCGATGAGCGCGTTGGCGGCTCGCATGCTCTGGCGGAACTCGCCGTGGACGCCCTGAAGCGCCTCTGCCAGGGCCACGGTCTCGGCCGGGTCGTCGCTGGCGCGGAGCGCAAGGATCAACTCGCCGCGGGCGGCCTCGTGGTCGTGGACGCGCGCGAGCGCGGCGGCCAGGGCGACGGCGTCCGGCTCGCGCGCCTCCAGCGTCGATCCGGTCGGGAGCGGCAGCGGACGTCCCAGCAGCAGGGCGAAGTACGAGCCTTCGGGCACGAGCTCGGCCGCCGCGGCCGCCACGTCGTGGTCGCCGAGGCGTCGAGCCAGGACGTGCGCGCGGTAGGCGGCGTCGTCGGCATAGGTGCGGTCGCCGCCGCGGGCGATCACGAGGTAGACGTCGATGGCCTCGCGCAAGCGGCCGCGCGTCTCCAACCAGCCGCTGGCCAGCCACAGGTGGCTGGGGACGCCTGAGGCGCGCATGTGCGCGACGGCGTCGTCGATGCGGCCTTGCCGCGCCGCGATCAAGCCCCGCCCGTGGTGGCCGGTGCTGCCCCCCAACGTGGCGAAGGCGGCGTCCGCTTCGTTCCAGCGTTCGAGGGAGAAGAGCGACCAGGCGACGCCCTCGGCGGCCCCCCGCGAGCCGGGCACCTCTGCCAGCCAGCGGCGGAACGCCTCGAGCGCGCGCTCGTGCTCACCGATCGCACGCAGCGCGGGACCTTCGATCGATGGCGCGGCGCGTCCAGCGAGAGCCTCGAGCGCTCGGCGGTGCTGCCGCGCCTGGAAGTAGGCGTTGGCGAGCCGGTAGGGGTCGTCGATCAGCCGTGCCAGCGCGGTGATGGCCGCGGCCTCCGGCAGCGCCTCGCGGTAGGCGCTGACGGCCCGTTCGGTGTCACCGGCGGCCTCTGCCACGGCGGCGACGTCGAGCATCAAGGCGCGCCGCTTCGCCCCCTCGAGCGGGTCGTGCACGCGCAGTTCCAGCTCCCGCTCGAAGAACGACAGGCGCTCGGCGGGATCGAGTTCGGGTGCCCGCGCGAGGTGGCGCGCGGCGCGATAGGCGCGGTAGTCGTCAGCGGCGAAGGCGATGGCGCGCAGGCCTTCGAGATCGCCGTCGAGGAGCGCGTCGCGCAGCGGGGCGTAGGCGTCGAGCGGCGGTGTCGCGTACGGGTCGGCGAGGACGATTCGGACCTCGGGTTGCGGCACGGGGGGCGCGCCGAGGGGCAGTGCCGGCAGCGCGAGCACCACCAGGGTGGTGGCCGCTGCCAACAGGCTGAACGCGAGCACGGAACGGCGCATGCCGCAGCCTACCGGGACGGCCTGAACGGTGGCTGAGAGGGCACATCTGAGGGTCGTTCCAAAGAGAAATGAAACCGTGCGCCGGCATACGATCACTCGAATCGTGCAGGACGATATGTGTTATTCGCGAAGAGGTTCTTGTTGGCAGTGTCGCATCGTGATAAGGTCGGACGGTTGTGAAGCCGGCGCCGTGATGGTGGTCGTCACGAGAGCCGACTCGACGAGGAAGATCAGGTGCCATCGTGATCCGTGCAGAGAATGTGACCAAGATCTTTGGTCCCGCCCCGCAGGAGGCTTTGCGCCTGCTCCGGGACGGGACCAGCAAGGACGCCATCCGTGAGGCCACCGGCCACGTTGTCGGCGTCGACGACGTCTCCTTCAGCCTCAAGCCCGGCGAGTTCTTTTGCATCATGGGGCTCTCAGGCAGCGGCAAGTCGACGCTGCTGCGTTGCCTCAACCGGCTCATCCCGATGACGGGCGGGCGCGTGGTCATCGATACCGAGCAGGGCGAGGTCGACGTCGGCGAAGCTGGTTCCAAGGCCCTACGCGACCTCCGCACCCAGCATTTGAGCATGGTGTTCCAGCGCTTCGGCCTGCTGCCGCACCGCAGCGTGCGCGACAACGTCGCGTACGGCCTCGAGATCCAGGGAGTGCCGCGCAAGCAGCGCCTCGAGCGCGCCGAGCGGGCCCTCGAGATGGTGGGCCTGGGCGGCTGGGGCCCGAGCCGCACCTCCGAGCTCTCTGGCGGCATGCAGCAGCGCGTCGGGTTAGCGCGCGCGCTCGCCACGGAGGCCCAGGTGATGCTGATGGACGAGCCCTTCAGCGCCCTCGACCCGCTCATCAAGATGCAGATGCAAGAGGAGATGATCAAGCTCCAGCACGACCTCGGCAAGACCATCGTGTTCATCACCCACGACCTCGACGAGGCGCTGCGCCTGGGCGACCGCATCGCCATCATGGAAGACGGCAAGGTGGTGCAACTCGGCACTCCCGAGAAGATCATCATCGAGCCAAAGACCGCCTACGTGGCCGACTTCGTCGAGCACGCCGACCCCACCAACGTCATCAGCGCCGGCACGGTGTCGGTGGAGCTCGCCCACGAGCGGGTGGACGTGCTCCGGCGCGAGGGCGGCAACCGGGTGCTGGCGCACCGTACCCAGAGCGAGGTGGAGATCGTCGTCGACGACGACGATCACGTTCGTGAGGTGCGCGCCGACGGCAAGCGTGTCGAGCTGGTGCCCATCGACACGCTGCTGGCCGAGGAGCCGCCGGTGGCGCGCTATCGCGACCGCGCCGCCGTGGTGCGCGCAGAGCGCACCTTGCGCACGCTGCTCGAGGCCCGCAACCTGGTCAACCTGCCGGTGCTGGTGATCGACGACCAGGAGCGGCTGATCGGGCTCGTCACCGAGCGCGAGATCATCTTCTCGATCATCGAGAAACGCGGCCGCGACGCGTTGCAGGAGGCCGCAGCATGAACGCGTTGCTGACCGACGCCCTGTTCGACCCGATCCGCATCCCGCTCGACCAGTGGTTCGCGAACTTCATCAACTGGCTCACCCTCAACTACCGCCCCACCTTCCAGGCCATGAAGGTGCCGATCGAGGTCATCCTGGCGAACGTCGACGCCTTCTTGCAGTGGCTGCCGCCGCTCGCGTTCATCGTCATCATCGGCTTGATCGCGTATCGCGTGGCTGGCTGGCGCATCGCCGTGTTCACCATGGCGGCGTTCACGGTGATCGGGATGATCGGGTTGTGGGGTCTCACCATGACCACCCTCTCGATGGTGTTGGCGTCGGTGCTGGTGTGCGTGATCCTGGGCGTTCCCCTGGGCATCCTGGCGGCCCGCAGCGACCGCTTCCGCGGCGCGCTTCGGCCCGTGCTCGACGTGATGCAGACCACGCCGGCCTTCGTCTACCTGGTGCCGGTGGTGATGCTGTTCTCGATCGGGACGGTGGCGGGCGTGATCGCGACGATCATCTTCGCGCTGCCGCCGCTGATCCGGCTCACCGACCTCGGCCTGCGGCAGGTCCCGGCCGACGTCATCGAGGCGGCCGAGGCCTTCGGCTCCTCCGAGCGCGAGATCCTGGTCAAGGTGCGCCTGCCCTTGGCGCTGCCGACGGTCATGGCCGGCATCAACCAGACCATCATGCTGGCGCTCTCGATGGTCGTGATCGCAGCGCTGATCGGCGCCGGAGGCTTGGGGCGCCCGGTGGTCGAGGGCCTGAACGCGCTGCGGATCGGCCTCGCCGGCATCGGTGGGGTCGCGATCGTGCTGCTGGCGATCGTGCTCGACCGCCTCACCCAGGCGTTGGGTGAGGAGCGCTCCTCGAACGGCGCCTGAACCGCGTCCTGGACGTAAGCAGTGCGCTGTCTGTAGCCAGGCTCGGTTTGCGCCGGCCCGGAAGCTCTGGTATGATGGCCGATACGCGCATGGAACATGCGCGGATTCGACTCAAGCCGCGCCGCGGCAGCATCGCACCGTACGCCGATGTCCGTCCATTCGAAGGGAACACGTATGCGCACACGCATCATCACGTTCGTCCTTGCAAGCACGCTGGCCGTCGCCGGCCTGGCGCACGCCAGTGGCCACACCACGCCCGGCGAAGGCGTCACGCTGAACCCTGCCGTCGCCACCTGGCAGGACGCCCGGCCCGTCGCCGAGATCGTCAACCAGATCCTCGAGGAACTCGGGTACGAGATCCAGGACACGGTCCCGCTCACGAACCCGATCTTCTACCAGTCCGTCGCCCTGGGTGACGTCGACTTCTGGACCTCGGGCTGGTTCCCGCTGCACGATCCGCAGCTCCCGGCCGGCTTCTTCGACACCGCCAGCCTGATCGGCGTGATCGCCGAGGCCGGCGGTCTCGAAGGCTACCTGGTCACGAAGAGCGCCGCCGAGGAGTTCGGTATCACCTCGCTCGAGGACTTCAAGCGCCCCGAGGTCAAGGCCGCCTTCGACCGCAGCGGTGACGGCCGGGCCGACCTGGTCGCCTGCCCGCCGGGCTGGGGCTGCGAAGTGGTCATCGAGCACCACCTCGACGCGTACGACCTGCGCGATCACGTGAACGACATCAAGGCCGATTACAGTGCCTCCTTCGCCGACGCGCTCGCTGCGTACCGCGGTGGCGACCCGGTCTTCTACTACACCTGGACCCCGAACTTCACCGTCTTCCAGATGGTGCCGGGCGAGGACTCGGTCTGGATCAACGTGCCGGAGATCATCCCGAACGAGGCCCAGGAAGGCATGGAAGAGTTCATGGTGCTCGAGGGCATCGAGGGCGCCGTCTCCGACCCCTTGATCCCGGGCTTCATCCCCAACGACATCCGCTCGGTCGCGAACAACGCGTTCCTCGAGGCGAACCCGGCCGCCGCGACGATCCTCGAGCTGGTGGAGATCTCGGTGCTCGACATCTCCGAGATGACCACCCGGATGGTCGTCGACGGTGAGGACAGCGACGAGGACGTCGCCCGCATGGCCGCCGAGTGGATCGAGACCAACCGCGCGCACGTCGACGCATGGCTCGACGCCGCCCGCGCTGCGGCGGCGTACTGACCCACGCGATTGCGCTGAGCTGAGGTTCGAGATCAACACGCTCTAGGGCGCTCGAGCGGCGTTTCGCCACGTCCGCGAGCGCCAGTGCCGCCGAGCGTCAGGCGGTCCGATAGTGTGCCCGACGCCACCATCGAGTGGCGTCGGGCACAATGCGCACGCCCCAGTGTGGGGTATACTCGCAGGACAACGAAGACCGCAGGCGGCTTGCCCTCGCAAGGGCAAGCCGCTTCACGACCGTCCCAGAAGGAGTGATCATCGTGGTCCGCAGCACCGTGCGTCTCACGCAAGAGGGGTTCGAGCGCCTGAAGGCGACCTTGCAGCAGGAGTACAAGCGCCTCGAGGAGGCCACCAAGATCCTGCAGGACCTCACCGGCACGAGCGACGACTACGACGACTCCGGGCTCGAGGACGCCAAGCGCGAGAAGGCCCGCATCGAGAACCGCATCGACGACCTGGAGATGCAGCTCGACCGAGCCGAGATCATCGGCGAGAACGACCCCAACAGGGTTGACCTCGGCAACATCGTTTCTCTCAGCGACGTCGCGGCGAAGCGCGAGATGCGGGTGCAGGTGGTGGCACCGGTCGAGGCCGGGGTGCTCGAGGGGGACGTGCCCAAGGTATCCGACGAGTCGCCCTTGGGGCGCGCCTTGATCGGCCGCCACGTGGGCGACGAGGTGACCGTCACCATGGGTGACAAACAGCGCCGCTACAAGGTGGTAGCGATCAGCTGAGCCAGCGGGCTGGCCGCTCGTCGCGTCACGCGCTCGTGGTGTTGGCCTTGGCGCGCGCCAGCGCGTCCAAGGTAGAGCGCGCGTCCAAGCGGCCGACGGCGCGCCCGTCGCTATTGACGACCCGTACCCAGCCCGGGGCACCCGCCACCTGTGCCAGCGCTTCGTGCAGCGCCGTCGAGGCCTGCAGCGTGGGGGCGTCGGATGCGAGTTCGGCGTCGCCGGGTTCGATTGGACGCATCACGTGGCGCACCTTGAGGACGCGCGAGCGGTCGACGTCCTCGACGAAGGAGCGCACGTAGTCGTCGGCCGGGCGGGTGACGATCTCGAAGGGCGCCCCGACCTGCACCATGACGCCGTCCTTGAGGATGGCGACCCGGTCGCCGAGCCTGAGGGCCTCGTCCAAGTCGTGGGTGATGAAGACGATCGTCTTGCTCAGCTCCTGCTGGAGCCGCAACAACTCGGCCTGCATCTCGCGCCGGATGAGCGGGTCGAGCGCGCTGAAGGCCTCGTCCATCAGCAGCACCTCGGGATCGGTGCACAGCGCCCGCGCCAGCCCCACGCGCTGCTGCATCCCGCCCGAGAGCTCGCGCGGCAGCGCCTGCTCGTAGCCCGAGAGCCCCACCCGCTCGATCCAGGCGCCAGCCCGCTCCAGCCGCTCGGCCTTCGGCACCCCCTGCACCCGCAGGCCGAAGGCGACGTTCGCGAGCACGGTGCGGTGGGGCAGCAAACCGAAGCGTTGGAACACCATGCTCATCGTGTGGCGCCGCAGGTCGCGCAGCGCCCGCGCGTTCAGCGCGAGGATATCGGTGCCATCGAGCTGCAGCGTGCCCGCCGTGGGCTCGATGAGCCGGTTGATGCAGCGCACAAGCGTCGACTTGCCGCTGCCGGAGAGGCCCATCACCACGAACGTCTCGCCGCGCTCGACGGCGATGTCGATATCGTAGAGCCCGACGGTGTGCCCGGTGCGTGCCAGGATGTCGTCCTTCGAGACGCCATCCTCGAGGAGGGGCAGCGCCGACGTCGGGTCGGGCCCGAACACCTTCGACAGTCCCTCGATCTCGATGTGGGTTGCGCCGCCTGCCAGCGTCACCTCAACGCTCCCGCACGGTCGGGTCCCAGCGACGGCTGTAACCGGCGGTGGTCCGGTCCATCACGATCGCCAGGAACACGATGGCGAGGCCTGCCTCGAGACCCAGACCGACATCGCCCCGCTGCAACCCGCGCAGCACCTCCTGGCCCAGCCCGCGGGCGCCGATCATCGACGCCAGCACCACCATCGCGAGCGCCATCATGATCGTCTGGTTCACGCCGGCCATGATCGTCGGCAGCGCCAACGGCAACCGTACCAGGGTGAGCGTCTGGCGCTCCGAGGCACCGAAGGCGCTGGCGGCCTCCACCACCTCGGCGTCGACCAGGCGCAGGCCGAGGTCGGTGAGGCGGATGATCGGCGGCACGGCGTAGACGAAGGTGGCGATGATGGCGGCGACGTTCCCGAGACCGAAGAACATGACCACCGGTACCAGGTACACGAAGCTCGGCATGGTCTGCATGCCGTCGAGCAGCGGCCGCAAGAAGCTCTTGAGGCGGTCGCTGCGCGACATGGCGATGCCGATGGGGATGCCGATGACGATGGTGAAGATGGTGGCGATCAGCATGATCGCGAGCGTCGTCATCAGCTGCGGCCACAGGCCGAAGGCGCCGACGATGACCATGAGGCCCGCCAGCGTCACCGCAGGCCAGACGCGGCGCCCGCTGGCGTGCCATACGAGCAGCGCCACCAGCAGGACGACCAACCACCAGGGCAGGCCGGCCAGCCCGCGCTCCACCCGCACCAGCATGAGCAGCACGGCGTCCGTGATGCTCCGGAACACGTCGCCATAGTTCGTGACCAGCCAGGCGACGCCGTCGTTCGTCCACGTGCGAAGCGGGATGCGCCAGGACTCCGGGAACGGCTGGGTCAGGAAGGTGCCCACGGGGTTCGATCAGTCCAGGGCCGCTTGCACCCGCGCCGTGGTCTCCTCGTCGAGCCAGGTCGACCAGAGCTCGGGCCGCGCTTCGAGGAAGTGCGTGGCGGTGGTCATCGCGCTGGCGCCGGTGTCCTGCATGAACGCGAGCAGCTCGTTGACCTCGGCCGAGGGCATCGCCATGGCGCTCAGGAAGGCCTTGATCTCGGGCGCGGCCTCGTCCTTGAAGCGTGCACCCAGGCCGACCAAGGTGGTCGATGCGGGGTAGGCGCAGGCGATCTCGGCGCGTTCGGGCGTCTCCGCCTCGATCATGGCGATCATGTGCTCCCAGCAGGCGTCGCTGTAGGCCGGTTCCTCGAGCCGCAGCATGTCGAGCTTGCCGAGCACCCAGGTGGGTTCCCAGTAGTAGCCGAACCAGGGCTCGCCGCGCAGGTAGGCGCCTTCCATGCTGGAGGCGAGCGCGGTGCCGGTGCCGGGCTTGAAGTCGGTGTAGTGCTCGGTGAGGCCGTAGACGTGCAGCTTGAGCGTGTTGATGAGCTCGCACTGCCAGCCGATGATGCAGTTGTGGAAGCGGCCGCGGTCGGGCTGCTCAGGGTCGCGGAAGAGTTCGGCGTAGCGCGGCAGGTCCTCGACGCTGCGCAGGTCCGGTGCCAGCGGCTCGATGCCGCGCTCGGCGTCGCCCTCGACCAGGTAGCGCGGGACGTACCAGCCTTGGGTCGCGTCGTCGAACATGACCCCGAGTTGCTCCACGCTGCCGGCCTCGACGGCGGGGTTCCAGATGTCGGCGACGTTGTCGATCCAGACCTCCATGATGACGTCGATGTCGCCGCGGATGACGCCCTGCACGAGCGGCAGGTTCGTGCCCGGGACCGCGTCGGTGGCGCAACCGAAGCCCAGCTCGAGGATCGTGCGCGCGACCCCGTTGATGACCTGGACGCTGTCCCAGTCGATCTCGGCGAACACGATCGGCCGGGTGACGCCGCCGCAATCGGGCGCCTGCGCCTGCGCCGCACCGGCGAAGACGAAGACCAGCGACAGAACCACGACCATGACGTGGCTACGGAACGTCGTAGCAACCATGATGTCCATCCTTCCTTCCGAACGAACGTAGGGGTGCGGGCGCGAATCGCCGGCACCTGCGTCGCGCACCCCGCAACCCCCACGGCATGACACCGGGGTTTGAGGCCCAAGCCAACGCTGGTGGGGGCTTCAGGCCCTGACCAACGCTGGTGCGCGCCCGGGACGCGAGGTCTGCGACGCCCGACGCCCGCATGATACCACCGGACCGACGGCGCCGGCCGATTCGCCGCCCAAGGTGCCGTTGGGGACGTGCTCGGCCGGCGCGGAATGCTGAACGGTTCGAACCGTCGGAGGGTTCAGCGCAGGGCGGCTCAGCGCAGGGCGCTACGCACTCCTTCAGTCACGGCCGGGTCGACGTCCGCCAGCCAGGCCTCCCACATCTCGGGCCGTTCGCGCAGGAAGAAGAGCGCCGTGTCCTGGGTGCTCGCATCGTGCTCCTCGATGTACGCGAGCAGTTCGTTGATGGTCTCGGTCGGCAGTTGCATGGCGTCCAGGAACGTTTCGATCGGCCCCGGGATCGTGTCGGCGAAGTCGGCGCCGAGGCCGACGACGGCCACCACGATCGGGTAGTCGCAGGCGGTGGTCGCGAGCTCGGGCGTGTCGGCCTCCGCCATGATGTTCATGTGCTCGAAGCATTCTTCGTCGTAGGGCGGCTCCTCGAGCCGCAGCATGTCGAGCCGGCCCATGATGCCCGTGGGCTCCCAGTAGTACCCGAGCCAGGGCTCGCCGCGCGCGTAGGCGGTGGCCATGGTGGTCTCGAGCGCGATGCCGGTACCGGGCCGGAAGTTGGTGAAGTGGTCCTCGAGTTCGTAGACGACCATCTTGACGTTGTTGACGCCTTCGCAGTACCAGCCGATCACGCAGTTGTAGAAGCGACCCTTGTCGGGCTGCTCGGGGTCGCGGAAGAGTTCCGCGTACTGCGGCAGGTCGAAGACGCTGCGCAGGTCCGGCGCCAGCGGCTCGATGCCGCGCTCCGCGTCGCCCTCGACCAGGTAGCGCGGCACGTAGAAGCCTTGCTCGGCGTCGTCGAACACGGGCGAGAGCTCACGGATAGTGCCCGCGGCCATGGCTTCGCGCCAGAACGGCGGGGTGTTGTCGGTCCAGACCTCCATGTCGACGTCGATGTCGCCACGCACAACGCCCTGCAGGATCGGCAGGGGGGCGCCCGGGATGGCGTCGGTCTCGCAGCCGAAGCCTGCCTCGAGCACGAAGCGCGCCAGGTCGGTAAGGATGTCGGCGCTGTCGTAGCCGAGTTCGCCGAAGACGATTGGGCGGTCGAACCCGCCGCACTCGGTCGCGTCCTGTGCGAGCGCGGGCCCGCTGGCCAGGAGGGCCAGCGCGAGAATGGCCGCGGCGAGGCGGCGGATGATGATGGGCGTGTTCATGGGAATCCCCTTCCGGGTACCCGCGTCACTGGCGGCGGCGCGGATCGGTGGTGCGAGCGAGCGCGTCGCGCCTGCTCGCCCCGTGGCGGACGTCCAGAGGGTACCCCGGCGTGCGCGCTCGCATCGTGACCCCGATACCTGCGTGCTCGCATCGTGACCCCGATACCTGCGTGCGCGAGAGTACACTGGTGCGTCATGTCGCAGAAGAGCCTCCAGGAGCAACGCGAACAGCGCCTGCGAAACCTCGGGAGCCTGGTGGAGCGTGGCTTCGAGGCCTACCCGTACGGCTACCGCACCACCAGCGACGCTGCCAGTCTGCGCACCGCGCACGAGGGCGCGGAGGCGGGCGAGAGCTGGCCCGACGAGGAGGTGGTGGTGGCGGGCCGCGCCATGACGGTGCGCGTCATGGGCAAGGTCACCTTCGCCACCGTGCGCGATGCCAGCGGCGACCTTCAGGTCTACCTCCAGCGCGACCGCCTGGGCGAGGCCTACCAGGCCGTCAAGAAGCTCGACCTGGGCGATTGGCTCGAGGTGCGCGGGCACCCCTTCGTCACCAAGACCGGCGAGCTCACCGTGGACGCCGCTGCCTTCCGGCCCCTGGTGAAGTCGCTGCGGCCGCTGCCGGCGAAGTTCCACGGGCTCACCGACAAGGAGGCGCGCTACCGCCAGCGCTACCTCGACCTGATGGTGAACCCCGAGGTGCGTCGCGCCTTCGTGCTGCGCAGCCGGGCGATCGCCTTCATCCGCCGCTACCTCGACGACCTGGGCTTCCTGGAGGTGGAGACGCCGGTCCTGCAGGCCGTCCCCGGGGGCGCCGAGGCGCGGCCGTTCCTGACGCACCACAACGCACTCGATCACGACTTCCACCTGCGTATCAGCCTGGAGCTCTACCTCAAGCGCTTGATCGTGGGCGGCTTCGACGCCGTCTACGAGATCGGTCGCAACTTCCGCAACGAAGGCATCAGCTTCAAGCACAACCCCGAGTACACGATGCTGGAGCTCTACTGGGCCGGCAGGGACTACCTCGACGTGCTGGCGCTGGTGGAGGACATGTACGCCCGGCTGGTCCAGGAACTCAGCGGCTCGCTGCGGCTGCCGTACCAGGGGCAGGTGCTGGATTTCACGCCGCCGTGGCCGCGGGTCGACTACACCAGCGAGCTGGCGCGGCGGGCCGGCATCGACTTCGACCTGCTCGACGAACCACGGCTGCGCGCCTTCGCGGCGGAGCGGCATCCAGGGGCGGGCGAGCGCGGCACGGCCTTGACCGAGTTGCCGTTCCACCAGCTGGTGGCCAAGCTCTACGACATCTACGTGGAGCCCACGCTGGTGCAGCCGACCTTCGTGATGGACCACCCGGAGCTGATCAGCCCGCTCGCCAAGCGCCACCGCTCGCGCCCCGGCCTGGTCGAGCGCTTCGAGCCGGTGGCGGTCGGGATGGAGCTCGGCAACGCCTTCAGCGAGCTCAACGATCCGCGGGACCAGCGCCGCCGCTTCGAGGAGCAGGCCGCGCGCCGCGCCGCCGGCGACGAGGAGGCGCAGCCGATCGACGAGGACTTCCTGGTAGCGCTCGAGTACGGCATGCCGCCCACCGGCGGGCTCGGGCTCGGCATCGACCGCCTGGCGATGCTCCTGGCCGACGTCCCCTCGATCCGCGACGTGATCCTGTTCCCGCTGCTGAGGCCGGAGTGAGGCCATGGAGCGGGACACGCTGCTGCGCCTCTTCCAGGCCCTCGCCGACGAGGGCGTCGACTACGTGCTCGTGGGTGGCGTGGCGGTGAACCTGCACGGCGTGGTGCGGGCGACGGAGGACGTCGACCTGTTCGTGCGACCGGACGAAGCGAACGTGGCGCGACTCCGAAGGGCGCTCGAGCGGACCTTCGGCGATCCCGAGGTCGCGGCGATCACCGCGACCGATCTGGCCGGTCCGTATCCGGTGGTGCGATACGTGCCGCCGCAAGGCGGCCTGAGTGTCGATCTGCTGGCCCGTCTCGGGGAGCGGGTCCGCTACACCGACCTCGAGAGCGTTCAACGTGACGTCGCCGGCGTGCTGGTGCGGCTCGCCACGCCGCGCACGCTCGTCTCGCTCAAGGGCGGGAGCGAGCGGCCGATCGATCAGCAGGACGCGGCCCGCCTGCGCGCCGCCTTCGGTTTGGAGGAGGACGACTGATGCCGCTGGAGCGCTACCGCGACGTCGACGAGATGCCGCCGCCAGCGGCGGTGCCGGTGCCCCCAGCGAGCCGTGCCGTCGATCCCGCGCTGCTCGAGCGGATCGTAGCGTTGTCGAGCTTCGCGACGTCCGTCATGGACCGCCTCTACCCACCGGGTGTCCAGCGCTTCGGCACGATTGAAGCGGCCAATGCCGCGCAGGAGGCGGCGATCCTGGCGCGGATGCGCCGCACTGCCAGCCGAACGTCCACAGAGGACGACCTCGAGGCCGGGAGCTGACGCGGTGGACGTGTCCAGGTACGGACTGGGCGTGCGCCGGCGGGAGTCGTGAGCGCCTCGGCCGTGCCCCCTCCCTCGCGCGCCACCGTCTGCGTCACCGGCGCCTCGGGCTTCATCGCGGCCCACGTGGTGCGAGAGTTGCTCGAGCGCGGGTACCGCGTCCGCGGCAGCGTGCGCGGCAACCCAAGCGAGCGGAGGCACCAGGTCCTGGCGGCGCTGCCCGGCGCGCGGGAGCGCCTCAGCCTACACACCGCCGATCTCCTCGATGAGCACGTCTGGCATACGCTGCTCAAGGGCTGCGACGCGGTCATCCATGCCGCCAGCCCGTTTCGGCTGGACGCCAGCGATCCGAAGCGTGAGCTGATCGACCCTGCCATCATGGGCACCCGGCACGTCCTGGGTGCGGCGCTGCGGGCCGGTGTGGCCAGGGTGGTGTTCACCTCCAGCCTGGCCGCGATCAGCGACGAGCCCGTGCCCGGGAAGGGGTTCACGGAAGAGGACTGGAACGAGCGTTCGTCGGCGACGCGTAACCCGTACTACGCCTCCAAGGCGGCGGCCGAACGCGCCGCCTGGGCGCTCGAGGCGCAGGCCGACGGCGACCTTCACCTGGTGAGCATCAACCCGGCGCTGGTGCTCGGCCCCTCTCTCGGGCCCAGCCTGAACCCCAGCGTGGCGGTGGTTCGCGACCTGCTGCGGGGCGTGAGCCCCGCCCTGCTCGACCTCAACTGGTTGGTAGCCGACGTCCGCGACGTGGCGCTCGCGCACGTGGCCGCGATGGAGCTGAGCGAGGCGCGCGGCCGCTACCTGTGCGCCGGCGAGAGCCTGAGCATGGTGCGCATGGCAGCGTTGCTGCGCGAGCTCGACCTGGCACAGGGCTACCGCCTGCCGCGGCTGCGCCTCACCGGCGCGATCGGCACCGCGATCGCGCGGGCCGTTGCCAGCAGGCTGCCGGCCGGCACCCGCAGCTACCTGCTCACCCACCTGGGCAGGGCCCTCCAGGCCGACGGCTCGCGCGTGACGCGCGAACTCGGTGTCGCCTACCGGGACGTGCGGGTCACCCTGCGCGACACGGTCGCCGACCTGGAGCGTTGGGGTCACCTGCAACGCGTGGTCTGAGCGCGTGGTCTGAGCGCGTGGGCGACGTGGCGATCGCCGAACGTGTGCTCGGCGCGTGCGCTGGCTACCATGGCGCATGGCCATCAGCGACGCCTCCAAGCGCACGCCCCGTTCCGTCGCGACCCCGGAGTGGGTCAAGCACGCCGTCTTCTACCAGGTGTTCCCCGACCGCTTCGCGCGCAGCGAGCGCGTGCCCAAACCCGCCGGGCTCGAGCCGTGGGAGGCGCCCCCGACGGTCCACGGCTACAAGGGCGGCGACCTGCTCGGGGTGGTGGAGCGGCTCGACCACCTGCAGGCGTTGGGCGCCACCGCGCTCTACCTCAACCCGGTGTTCCAGTCCGGCGCGAACCACCGCTACCACACCCACGATTACTTCCGGGTGGACCCCATGCTGGGTGGCGATGCGGCCCTGCGCGAGTTGCTCGACGCGGCCCACGCCCGCGGGATGCGAGTCGTGCTGGACGGCGTACTCAACCACGCCAGCCGAGGCATCCTGCAGTTCCACGACGTGCTCGAGAACGGGCCCGCCTCGGCCTACCTCGACTGGTGGCACGTCGAGGGCTTCCCCCTGGGAGCTTACGGCGAGGGCGATGGACGGCGGCGCTACGAGGCGTGGTGGGGTCTGCCGGCGCTGCCGAAGTTCAACACCGCCACGTCGGCCGTGCGGGAGTTCCTGTGGTCCGTGGGCGAGCACTGGCTCCGCTTCGGCATCGACGGCTGGCGCCTGGACGTCCCCAGCGAGATCGACGACGACGCCTTCTGGCGCGAGTTCCGGCGGCGCTGCCGGGCGGTGAACCCCGAGGCCTACCTGGTGGGCGAGATCTGGCACGAGGCCGAACGTTGGCTCCAGGGCGACCAGTTCGACGCGGTGATGAACTACCCGCTGACGCGCGCGATCCTCGGCTACGTCGCCCGTGAGATCGACGAGGCCGAGGTCGGGCGCAGCGGCTACGGGACGATTCCGTCGTGCTCGGCACAGGGCTTTCGCAAGGTGCTGGAGGCCGAGCTGGGGCGCTATCACCCGGAGGTGGTGCAGGCCCAGTTCAACCTGCTCGGTTCGCACGACACACCGCGGCTGCTGAGCGTGCTGCGCGGCGACCGCGAGGCCGTCCGGCTCGCCTTCGCGTTGCTGTTCAGCCTCCCCGGGGCACCGTGCGTGTACTACGGTGACGAGCTCGGGTTGGCGGGCGGCCACGACCCCGGCTGCCGCCAGGGGATGCCGTGGGGGCGCGAGGCGACGTGGGACCGCGAGACCCTCCATTGGGTGCGTGACGTCGCCGCCTTGCGTCACGCTCACCCGGCGCTGCGGGTCGGCAGCACCGAGGTCGTGTACGCGCACCACGGCGTGCTGATGCTGCGCCGCCGGGCGGGCGACGAGGACCTGCTGGTGGTGGTCAACGCCGACGGCGACTTCACCAGCCACGTGTCGCTCGAGGGGGTGCCCGAGGCTCGACGCGCGCCGCTCCTCGGCGAGGGCGAAGCCCATGTCGAGGGTGGACGCGCGCACGTGCGCGTGCCCGGGCGCCGGGCGGCGGTGTTCTCGCTGTAGCGCCTCCGCAGGGCGGAGGTGATGACCAGGGCGGAGGTGATGACCAGGGCGGAGGTGATG
>PXAU01000390.1 GCA_003567075.1 Trueperaceae bacterium | reverse complement strand
GCGCTGGTGGCGCGGGCGCTCGACCTGCTCGGTGGCCTTGACGTGCTGGTGAACGTTGCCGGCCTCTCCGGACGCCGGTATGGCGACGGCCCGGTCCACCAGGCCAGCGGCGACGGCTGGGACGCGGTGATGGCCAACAACGCGCGCTCGACCTTCCTGATGTGCCGCTTCGCGTTGGAGCCGATGCTGGCGCAGGGCCGCGGCGCCATCGTCAACACCGGCTCGGTGCTGGCGTACGCGCCCAGCGCCGAGCACTTCGCCACCCATGCGTACGCGGCCTCGAAGGGGGCGATCCACGCCCTCACCCGCAGCATGGCGGCGGCCTACGCGCAGGCTGGCGTGCGCGTGAACGCGGTCGCGCCGGGGCTGATCGCGACGCCGATGAGCGCGAGGGCGCAGGCCGATCCGGCGATCCTCGCCTACCTGCGCGAGCGGCAGCCGTTGACGGGTGCGCCGGGCTCGCCGGACGACGTCGCCGAGGCCATCCTCTTCCTCGCCTCGGACGACGCGAGGTTCGTCACCGGCGAGGTCCTGGAAGTCGCCGGCGGATGGAGCGTGGCGCGATGACGACAACGACGACGCTCGACCTCACCTGGCGCGTGCCCCTCGCGCACGCCTGCGACGTGCTGGTGATCGGCGGTGGCTCCGCCGGCTGCAGCGCCGCCGTGGCCGCCGCCGAGCAGGGGGCGGCGGTGACGCTGGTGGAGCGCTACGGCTTCCTCGGCGGCACGGGCGCGATGGTCCTCGACACCTTCTACGGCTTCTACACGCCCGGCACGCACGAACGCAAGGTGATCGGCGGGGTGCCGGACCGGGTGATCGCCGGCCTGGAGAGGCGCGACATGGTGCTGAAGCGCCCCAACACGTACGGCGCCGGCGCCGGCCTCACCTACGACCCCGATACGCTGAAGCTCGTGTGGGACGAGCTGACGGCCGAGGCGGGCGTGGACGTCTGGCATCACTGCACGTTCGTGGACGTGCTGCGCGAGGGCGACCGGGTGACGGGCGCGGTGCTCGCCACCAAGCAGGGGCTCCGGGCGGTGCGTGCGCGCGCGGTGGTGGACGCCTCCGGTGACGCCGACGTCGCGGCGCGCGCCGGCGCGCCGTTCGAGGACGCCGGCGCCGACGGCACCGCGCAGTCGCTGACCACCACCTTCAGGATGATCGACGTGGACGTCGCCGCCGCGCGGGCGTTCCCGAAGCAGGCGCTGTGGGAACGGATGCGTGAGGCGGCGGAGCGCGGCGACTACGAGCTGCCGCGTCGCGAGGGCAGCGTGCACGTCACCCCCTTCCCGAACGTGATGCACACCAACATGACGCGCGTGGCGGGGGTGGACGCGACCGATCCCGAGCAGCTCTCGCGCGCGGAGCGCGAGGGTCGGCGGCAGGCGTTCGAGTACGCGCGCTTCCTGCGTGAGCAGGTCCCGGGCTACGAGCGCGCCTTCCTGAGCGGGCTGTCGGTGCAGATCGGGGTGCGCGAGAGCCGACGCATCAAGGGCGAGTACTGGCTCACGCGCGAGGACGTGCTGGCGGCCGCGACGTTCCCCGACGCCGTGGCGCGCTGCGGCGCGCCGATCGAGGAGCACCACGCCGGCGGTGACACGCGCTGGGAGTACCTCCCCGACGGCGAGACCTACGACATCCCGTACCGCTGCCTGCTGCCGCGCGAGATCGAGGGCGTGGTGGTGGCGGGTCGCTGCCTGTCGGCCTCGCACGACGCGCACGCCTCGGTCCGATCGATCGGCCAGTGCCTGGCCATGGGGCAAGCGGCCGGCGTGGCGGCGGCATTGGCGGGCGACGGCAACCTGCGTGGCGTCGACGTCGACGAGCTCCGACGGCGGCTGGTCGAGCTCGGGGCGCTGCTGTGATCGTTCGCACGGTCCTCGCCGACGTGGCGCCGGAGGACCTCGGCCTCACGCTGGGCCACGAGCACCTCGTGGCGCGCCCGCCCGAGACCGTCTCCGACCCCGATCTCCGGCTCGAGGACGAAGACGCCGCCGCGCGAGCGCTGGCGTCGTTCCGCGAGGCGGGCGGCGGCGCGCTGGTGGAGATGACCACGGTCGACTACGGTCGCGACGTGCACGCGCTCCAGCGCATCGCTCGACGCAGCGGCGTGCACGTGATCGCCGCCACGGGCTTCAACAAGGGCCGCTTCGCCGATCCGATCGTGGCGCGCCACGACGACGCAGCCATCGCCGCCTGGATGATCCACGAGGTCCGCGTCGGCGCCAACCCCTACGTGCCGCCGGAGGAGGTCGCCCTGCGCGCCTCGGAGGCGGCCGACGCGGGCGCCGGGGAGCAGGGCGCCGGGGAGCAGGGCGCCGGGGAGCAGGGCGCCGGGGAGCAGGGCGCCGGGGAACGGGGGCCTTGGGAGCAGGTGGTGCACGCGCCGGCCAGGGCGGGTGTCATCAAGGCGTCCACCGGCGCCGAGGGCGCGGGCGCCCAGGAGCGGCGCGTGATGGACGCGGCGCTCGCGGCGCATCACGCCACCGGCGCGCCGATCGGCACGCACACGGAGCGGGCCGTCTGGGCGCTCGAGCAGGCCCGCTTCTTCGTCGACGGCGGGGTCGCGCCCGGCAAGGTGCTCATCGGCCACTGCGACTTCCGGCCCGAGCTGGCTTACCTGCTCGAGGTCGCCGCGACCGGCGTCAACCTCGGCTTCGACCAGTTCTCCAAGCGCAAGTACCTGTCGGACGAGGCGCGGGTGCAGGTGCTGGCCGGGCTCGCGTCGGCGGGCCACCTGCGCCAGCTGATCCTGAGCGGTGACCTGGCGCGGCGCTCGTACTGGCCGGCCTACGGTCATGCCGACGTGGCTGGCTTCGCGCACGTGCCGACGGCGGTGGCGGGTTTGCTGCGGGCCGAGGGGTTCGGCGAGGAGGACGTGCGCCAGCTCCTGGTCGACAACCCGCAACGCTGGCTGTGCTTCGAGCCGCGCTGACCGACGGCAGGGCCAGGACACCGAGGCGGCGCGACGCGGCCGTGGGGCAGGGGTCTGCGACTGACCGCGTCAACCTGGCCGCGTCAACCTGGCCGCGTGTCGCGCACGGAGAACCCCTTGACCTGACGCGACAGGTCGACGCCGGTCTCGATGGTGAGCCGAAGCTGCGCGCCGTCGACGGTATCGCGCAGGCGCGGGTAGGCCCCCCACAGGGCGTCGCGGACCGCGCCTTCGTCGACGTCATCGCCCTCGACGCGCAGCGTCAGATGGTCGATGCCGCCCTCACGCTCGATGCGCAGGGCCACCCGTCCCGCGGTGCCGGGGAGGCCCGCGACGGCGTCCGCGAGCACCTGGGCCTCGACGTGCGCGCCGCCCAGCGTGAGCATGTCGTCGCTGCGGCCCAGCAGCTTGATGCTCCGCAGCGGCAGACCGCAGTCGCACGCGTCCCAGCGCGCTCGGTCGCCGATGCGGTAGCGCACGAGCGGCATGGCCTCACGCGTCAGCGTGGTGAACACGAGGTCACCCTCCTCAGCCGGCGTCGTGCCGCCGGGTTCGACGATCTCGGTGTAGAGGTGGAACTCGTTGAGGTGCAGCGCGCGGCAGTCGGGCAGCGCGATCGTCTGCGGACCGCCGATCTCGGTGGCGCCGTAGCTCTCCTGCACGCTGCTCCCCCAGTACGCCGAGAACCGCTGTTTGCGCTCGTCGTCGAGCGGCTCGCCGCCGAGCGTGAGGCCATCGAGCCGCGCGCGGTAGCCCTCCTCCTGCGCCTGTCTCGTGAGGGCGCTCAGGTACGACGGCGACGACACGATCATGTTCGGCTCGAAGCGGCGCATCCAGGCCAGCGCTTCGCTCGGCTGCGGCGTGCCGACGGGCAACGGCAGGCCGCCGGCCCGCTCGACCGCGCGCGTGGCGCTGGCGGTCCCGATCCACAGGCCGTGGGTGGTCGGCAGGGCGATCAGCACCCGCATGGGTCCGTCGTGGCCGATGCGCATGCCGAGCGCCCACAGGGTGACCAGGCGCTGCAGCTCGCGCCGCGTGAAGCCGATGACCTTGGGCGTGCCCGCCGTCCCGGAGGTCGTGTGCACGGCGCCGAGCTGCGCCTCCGGCACGCACAGGAAGCGGCGCCACTCGCGCACGTCCGCCGGGTAGGTGAAGGGCATCTCGGCCAGCGCGGCCAGCACCGTGCGTTCGTCGACCCGTGCCGCCTGCGCAGCGAGCGCCTCGCGGTAGAAGGGCGAGCGCCGAGCGGCGTAGTCGAGCGTCCGTGCCAGCCGCGCCCGCTGCACCTCTTGCGGGAGGCCGGCGGCCCGCTGCGAGCGCAGCCAACCACGGATGCCGTTGGCGAGCTGCGCCAGGCGCCGCGGCGAGACCAGCGGGCCCTCGATGGACGACGCGAGCACGTCCAAGGCCTTCGCGCGCATGCCTCATCATGGGCGACGCCGCCGTGGCGCCGGGTATCTGGCGCCGCAGCCGGCGTGGCGTCGGCCCGCCTGGCCGGCGCCACGGCCAACCGGCGCCTCGGCCAGCCGAACCGGCGCGCTCGCACGCGGTATCCTCACTACCACGATGTCAGGAATCGATGACAGGTTCGACGGTCTGGACGGGGCTCGTGATGGCATGGGAACCACCAGCGACGCCACCGACGACACCATGGGTGCGGTGGAGGAGGCGATGGGCGCCACGGACGCCACCATGGGTGCCATGGACGACGGCTTCGACGAAGGCATGGACGGCATGGAGTTCGACGACGCCCCCGTCGGTTTCGCCGTGGACCGCTCTGGCCAGGCGCCGCCGGCGCAGGTCGTCGGGGCGTTGCTGCACGACCTCGATCTCGATCGCCTCGCCGAGGTGATCGCCGCCTACGGGCTCGCGGCCGTGGCCGAGCAGTGCCTGCGTGCCTTGATCGCCGACGGTAGGCTGCACGCGGACGAGGCGGCAGCCCGCGAAGAACGCGAGCGCCTGCTCGAGGACGACGACGCCTTCGGGATGCCCAAGGTGCACGAGGTGACCGTGGCGGACTTGGCCGACGAGTTCACACGCCTGGGCCTGCTCGAGCCGCCACCGTCCTGCCGTAGGTGACGGCCGAGGCGAGCGGCCCGACGCTCGACGTGCTCGACGCCCTCAGGCGCGACGCCGACTTGGGCCAGCTGCACGCTGGTAGCCTGCGCCGCACCCGCACGGCCCTCAGCGACGCCGCCGCGACCAGCCGAGCACGGCGATGCCGATGCCGATCAGCGTCAGCGGGAGCCACCAGCGCGTGAAGGCGCCGGTGGGATCGTTGACGATCACCGTGAGGAGCGCCCAAGCGAGGGCCGGCCACAGCGCCCAGCGGCCGCCGCCACGTTCGGGCGGCAGAAGGTAGATGACGGTGAAGGTGGCGGTCATGCCGAGCAGGAACACCGCCCCGCCGTCCCAGCGCGGCCGGAGCGTGTCCACGGCCGCCACCGTCGCCAAGGTGGTGAGGACCCCGGCCGGGATGATCGCCCAGCCCGTCACTGCCTGCTTCCGCGACGGCGTGCGGTAGACGAGCCAGAAGGCGAGGGCCACGAAGCCGAGGAAGGCGGGCCCGGAGAGTTGCGTGGTGGTCGC
>PXAU01000320.1 GCA_003567075.1 Trueperaceae bacterium | reverse complement strand
GCCGCCGGCAGGCCCTCGAGATCGCCCTCGTGATCGAGATCGAGCTGATAGGCCTGGGTGGCGTCGAGCAGGTGCTCGCTGAACCGCGTCCCGAGCTGGGCCAACTCGACCTGCAGTTCGGTGACGCGGGCACGCGCCTCGGCATCGAGCGCGGCGCCGGACCGGCGCAGGCCGCGCAGGAGCTTGTCGAGGTGGCGCCGGCGGAGCGGATCGAGCTGCGCGCTCGCAGGCGCAGCAGCCACGATCTGGAGCGCGCGGTAGAGGTCGGGGTGGCTGGCCACATGGGCAAGGAAGCGCTTGTAGCGCGGCTGGACGTCCGCGAAGGCGGCACGCAGCTCGGGGCTGGAGCGCACCGTGGTCAGGTGGTAGGCGTAGCCGTAGACGCGCCGCACCCGCTCGATCAGGTCGTCGAGCGGCACCACGGTGGTGGCGTACTCGCGCGCCGCTGGCGCCTGGGGGCCTGCCAGCAGCGCCGCCAGCTCGCGCTCGGCGGTCTCGACCGCCGCCATCACGCCGTCGCGCACGTGCTGCGGGGTGACGTGGGCGAAGGGGATGCGATCGGCACGTGAGCGTAGCGGGTTGGTATCGGTTTCAGGCATGGATCTGGGGGCTCCTCGCTGACGTTCGCGCTTCAGCCTACGGGCCGCTGCGCCGCCGCCGCGTCTGCCAGCATCGCCGGGCTCGAGACAGGGACCAGCTCTGCCGGGAGGGCTCGGCTGAACAGGTAGCCCTGCCCCTCCTGCACCCCCATGGCGGTGACGCGAGCGCGTTGGGCAGGTGTCTCGATACCTTCAGCGACGACGGTCAGGCCGAGGCCGTGGCCGATGCCGACCATCGCCCGCAGCAGCGCCACGTCGGTGGAATCGGCGCCGTCGCCAACGCGAGCGACGAACGAGCGGTCGATCTTCAGGGCGTCGACCGGTAGCTCGCGCAGCCGGGCGAAGTCGGTGGCGAACACGCCGAAGTCGTCGAGTGCCACCGTCACGCCGTACCGCCGGACCGCCGCCAACTGCTCCGCGCCGCGCTCCAGGGCGCGCATGCCGGTCGCTTCGTGCAGCTCCAGCTCGAGCAGCCTTGGATGCAGCTGCCAGCGCTCGAGCGCATCGCGGACCATCTCGCCGACGTCGTCGCGTTCGAGCAGCGCCGGGCCGACGTTGATCGAGACGCGTCGCGGCGTGCCTTGATCGCACCACGCCCGGGCCTGCGCCACGGCGCGTTCGAGCACCCACGCGAACAAGGCGTCGCCCAAGTGGGCGCGGTAGAGCGCCGGCAGGAACTCGTGCGGCAGCAGCAGCCCACGTTCGGGGTGGCGCCAGCGGACCAACGCCTCGACACCCTGTTCGCGAGCGTCGTCGAGGCGCACACGGGGCTGGAAGTGCAGCACGAGCTGATCGCGGGCGAAGGCGTCACGCAGCTCCCGCTCGAAGCGAACCCGGTCGTCGGCGGCCTGGTCGAGCGCGAGGTCAGCGAAGGCGAAGCGCGAGCCACCGCCGGCGCGGGCGCGTTGGAGGGCGGCCTCGGCCCGCTCACGCAGCGCATCCGTGCGACGCCCGTCGCCGGGCGCCACGGCCACGCCGGCGCTCGCCGCCAGCTCCACCCGCAACGTGCCGTCCTGGAAAGGCTGCGCCACGCATGCCAGCAGCTTCTCCACCGCCGGCACCAGCGCGTGGGCGTCCGGCAGGTCGGGCAGCACCACGCCGTAGCATCCCGGCCGCACCAGCGCCAAGGTGTCGGATCGCCGCAAGGCGCGCTGCAATCGACGCGTCGCTTCGCGTACGAAGCGCTCTGCCCGGCTCGGCTGCAGGGTCTGGTGCGCGAAGTCGAAGTGGTCCAGTTCGAGCAGCACCAGCGCCGCCACACCGCCGTGGCGCCGCGCTTGACGCACGGCCTGATCGAGGCGATCGGCGAGCACACGCTCGGTCGGCAGGCCGGTCAGCGCGTCGACGGCCCCCACCGCATGCCCCCGCAGCGTCTCGGAGGTCACGTCGCGCACCACGCCGTGCACGGCCACGAGCTGGGCTTCGTCGGCGCGCCATGAGACGGCGGCGAAGTCCTCCACCCAGCGCACCCGTCCATCGGCGCCGAGCATGCGGTAGCGATCGCGGCGCGAACCGCCATCGTCGCGCAGCGCCAGCAGTCGCTCCTGCACTCGGGCCCGATCGTCGGGCGCGATCAACTCGCTCAGGTCCAGGCCCTGCAGCGCCTTCGACGTGCGACCCAGCACGGCCCCGACACCCTCCTGGAGCCATCCCAAGCGCACCTGGCCGCGCGCGTCGATGATCGCGCCGTAGCTGAAGAAGGCGCCTTCGCCGCCGAGACGAGAGGCCATCTGGCGCGCCACCGCGTCGGCGCTGCGGGCGTGGACCAGTTCGGTCACGTCGCGCTGCAACACAACCGCGTGCGACACGCGTCCACGCGCGTCCTTGACGTGGTAGTGCCGTTGCTCGTTCCAGAAGAGGCTGCCGTCAGGACGGTAGCAGCGCACCAGGGCTGTGGCGGCGCGGCCGTCCTGCAGCGCCTCCCGCGCCGCGCGCACCTCGTCCTGGTCGGTGTCGTCACGCATAAGGAAGCCGAGGTCGCGCCCCAGCGCCTCCTCGCGACGGAAGCCCGTGAGCGCGAGGAAGGCGTCGCTGACGAACACCAAGGGCTGGCCCACGCGCCGCAGGTCGCTGACGCTGAAGCATTCGCCGGCCAGGACCGAGCGCATGGCTTCGACGAGCACAGCACCGTCGTCAGCGGGAAAGCCCGAGAGGACGCGTTCGCGCAAGGCCTTCAAGCGACCGTGCGCGACGGGGGGGGTGGGGTGGTGAGTGGCGTCCATGGTTCCTCGTGGCGCGCTGGGGGGCCGGCCGTACGCATCGTTGGCGTGATGCGTACCTCCCGAGCGAGCGCGCAAGCCGGGCGGGCCTCCCAACCCACGCAGTTCGGTCGCGCTCCGTCCCACGCTCTTCCGGTCCCGAAGCTAGCACGCGCCTGAGCGTGCCGGCCGTGGCAAACACCGCACGGCACGGCAGAAGTGGAGCACCTCACGGAGCCACGCTCGCATCCCGCTCGCACGCGCCGACCCAAGCATCGGCCATATACCCTGTACCGGTATCGATCGCGACGCGGGACCGGTCCCTCGCTCTGCTACCATACGAGCCGTCGAAGGAGCCCCCCATGCCCAACACACGCGTCCAGACCGACATCGTCATCATCGGCGGCGGTCCCGCCGGTCTCACTGCCGCCATCTACGCGGGCCGCGGCCAGCTCGACACGGTGGTGCTCGAGATGGGTCTGCCCGGCGGCCAGATCGCCCAGACCGAAGAGGTCGAGAACTACCCTGGGTTCGACGAGGCCGTGAGCGGGCCCGAACTGGCCCAGCGCATGCTGCGCCAAGCCGAGAAGTTCGGCGCCCGCGTCGTCATGGACGAGGCGCAGGAACTCCACCGCGAGGGTGAACGCTTCGTCGTACGCGGTCGCGAGGGCGAGTACCAGGCGAAGGCCGTGATCGTGGCGACCGGCGCCACGCCGCGTCGTCTGGGCGTGCCGGGTGAAGACGAGTTCTACGGGCGCGGGGTATCCACCTGTGCCACCTGCGATGGCTTCTTCTACCGCGGGAAGCACGTCGTCGTGGTGGGCGGCGGCGACGCCGCCATCGAGGAGGGCGGCTTCCTGACGAAGTTCGCCGAGACCGTGACCGTCATCCACCGCCGTGACGAGCTACGCGCCAACAAGGTGGCGCAGGCGCGCGCCTTCGCCAACCCCAGGATGCGCTTCGTGTGGAACACCGTGGTCGAGGAGGTGCTCGGCGAGGACGGGCAGGTGAGCGGGGTGCGCACGCGCGACGTCACGTCCGGCGAGAGCGGTGCCATCGCCGCCGACGGCGTGTTCATCTACATCGGACACGTGCCGAACACCAGCTACCTGCAGGGCGTGGTGCGCCTGCGCGACTCGGGCTACGTCGACGTTCGCGACGAAATCTACACCGATGCCGAGGGTATCTTCGCCGCTGGCGACGTCTCCGACGAGGTATACCGGCAGCTGTCGACCAGCGTCGGCGCCGGTACGCGTGCAGCGATGGCCGCGGAGCGTTGGCTGGCGGCGCGCGAGACGCCCGTCGAGGTGGCCGCCTGAGGCCGGAGGTGATCGGCCGCAGCGCTGGCCGCAGCGCTGGTCAGCACGGCGAGGCTCAGCGCCGGACGAAATCGTAGATCAGCAGGTGCTGGCCGTCCCAGGCCACGACATGGGCGCCGTCGCTCCACAACGGAGCGCCGACACCGGAGCGCCAGGTCGCCCCGTCCGGCAGCTCTACACGGATGAAGTCGCCGTCGCTGCGAACGACCCACTCGTCGCCACCGAAGCGCGCGTCCTGCGCGACTGGTTCGGGCTCGAGGCGCGTCTCCGGCCAGGCCGGCAACGACCAGTCCACGCTCTCGGGTACGAGCCGGGATGGGCCATACGGCCGCACGTCGGACGCCATGTCACCGATCGCCACCACCCGACCGGCGTCACGACCGCTCGCGTCGCTCAGGTCGAGCACTACCAGCGCCGGTGGTGGCTCGCCGCCGGGGAAGTAGGCCAGCGCATCGACCCGCTCGTGCGGCAGCTCGACCGCTCGAGCGACCAGCGCCACCATCGACGTGCGGAAGGCTGAGCGAACGTCCTGCTCGTCCTCCTCCCAGCTGGCTGGCCAGAGCCAGCGATCGCGCAGCAGCAGGAGGCCCGCCTCGGGCGCCATGGCCTCGGGATCGGCGAGGCGCGCTCCCAGGCGGCTCATGACGTCCTCGGCCTCAGGTTCGGGTTCCGCCTCGGGCCGGTCCGCCTCGCTCGCGACCGACTCCGAGGGCGGATCGTCGGCCACCGGCTCCGGCTCGGGCTCCGGCTCCGGCTCGGGCTCCGGCTCCGGCCCCGGCTCCGGCTCGGGCTCCGGCTCCGGCTCGGGTGGAAGCGTCAGGTCGACCATCGGCACGTCGATCTCGGGCTCGGTCACGAGCTCCGGTACCACCGCCAACGGAAGCAGCGACCAGGCGTCGATCTCGCGCACCACACCATCCTGCACCACCACGTAGCGCGCCTGACGCAAGGGGTCGCCAGGCTGTAGCCGCAACGCCACGCCGCCCGGCCAGGGCAGCACCCGTGCGTCCTCGCCCGCCCACTCGGCCTGCCACACCAGCCGCGGCGCCAGCGGCATGATCCCCTCCGGAATCGCTTCGGCCAGGGCCGGCACGGGCTTCGAGCCACCGACTTCGGGCATCGAGTCGGCGTAGCGCAAGGCCGCGGCACGGTTGGCGAAGGCGCCCACCCGCACCCGGAAGACGTCTCCGGGCGCGCCCGTGGAGCGCACCACGTAGGCGGGATAGCCGTCGCGCAGCAGGTCGCGCGAGATGCTGATCGCGGTGTCCTGGTCGGACACCGCGATCACCTGAACCGTGTACGAGATCGCCGTCGCCTGCGCCACCAGCCCCGCCACGAGCACGACCGCCAAGGCAACGGCGGCGCGACACCAAGCGCTGCGCCAGGCGCGCCACAAGGGGTGGCGCCAGGGGTGG
>PXAU01000164.1 GCA_003567075.1 Trueperaceae bacterium | reverse complement strand
GCGGCCGTACCCGCCGCCACCAGGTCCTCGAGCCGCAGGTACCCTGTGCCGTCGGCGAGGAGGGCGTAGCCGACCGGACCGGCCCGCTCGAGCGGCGTGGGTGGCTTCAGCGGTGGCGCGCCCGTCGTCGACTGCCCGAAGTACGCCAGGCAGGGGAGGTCGCCGTAACGTTCGCGGAACTCAGATACGCGCGACGGCCGCACGAACACCGTGTGGTCGTCGCCGATCTCGGCGTACATCGCCTCGAGCAGGTCGAAGAGGGCGTTGTCGTCCGCAGCCTCGCGCGCCTGCGGCAGGTAGCGCTCGCGCTGGTCGTCCCAGTCGACCGCCATGCGCGCGTGGTCCCAATAGCGCTCGTCGACCAGGCGCCAGGCCACGTCGAAGCGCGCGCCCATACCGCCCGCGCACGCCAGGCCGAGCAGGCTGGCGAGCGCCAGCAGCGCCAGCGGCCGCATCAGGCCGGTCGCGTGGTGGCGAGCGCCGCGTGGCGCTCAAGGGTGGCGATGTCGAGCTCATAGCTCTGGGCCCCGACGCGGGTGGTGTTGAGTCCCCCCGCGACGTTGCCGAGCCAGGCAGCCTGCAGCTGGTCGAGGCCCGCGAGGATGCCGTGAGCGAAGGCGGCGGTGTAGTAATCGCCGGCGCCGGTCGTGTCGACCACGTCGTCGATCTCCATCGCCTCCACCAACTCGGTCAACTCCGGTGTGACGACGATCGAGCCCATCTCGCCCCCCTTCACCACCAGGTACTGAAGCCCTTGCGCCCGCAGCCCCGTCACCGCCTCGGAGATGGTCGACTCGCCCGTGAGCGCGAACAGCTCGCGCTCGTTCATGAGCACGTAGTCGACGCCGCGCAACAGCGGCAGGAGCCGGGCCTGGAGCGCGTTGACCGCGCCCGAGCCCATGTCGACGAAGGTGGTGACCCCGCCCTCGGTGGCGTAAGCCAGCGCCTGCACGGCGTACTCGCGCTGCGGGCCGGCGACGAGCGAGTAGGCGCTCATGACGAGGGCGTCGAGCGATTGCACGTGCTGCGGTTCGAGCGCGGCCGAGTCGAGGTAGCGCGAGGCGCCGAGCGCCGAGATCATCGTGCGCTGCGTGTCGGGCGTGACGAGGATGGTGACGCTGCTGGTCTCGTGCCGCTGATCGCGCTGCAGGAGGCGTAGATCGACGCCGCTCGCCTGCACGTGCCGTAGGGCGAGGGCCGAGAAGGGCCCGGTTCCGACACGCGTGGCGATGGTCACGTCATGCCCTAGCCGCGCGAGTGCCGTCGCCAACGTGCCGCCAGCGCCACCGGGTTCGAGCACGGAGCGCAGCGCGGTCACCTCACCCCCCGGTTCCGGCAACGCGTCAACGAAAAACATCTGGTCGACCGTCGCATCGCCGACCACCATCAGCTTCGCCATCAACCCTCTCCTGCGGGGTGTCTACCCCGTGGGCGTGTCGAGCCCGAGTTCGACGTTCCGGGCCAGTATATCCCCGCGCTCACGTTGGGGTGCCGTTCGGCGGGTCGAAGGCCGGTAGTCGGGCGGCCAAGGCCCTGAACGTGTCGAGGTCCAGCGCCTCCGCCCGGACCCGCGGATCGAGCCCCAGCGCGGCCAATGCGGCCGTGGCGATGTCGTCCTGGACGCCCGCCAGACGGAGGTTCGCCCGCAGCGTCTTGCGGCGGTGACGGAACCCTGCCCAGACCACGGCGAAGGTCGCCGGGTCGGGCGCTACCCCTTCGTCGAGCTCGATCCGCACCACCGCGGAGGTCACCGCCGGCGCCGGCAGGAACGCCCCCGGCGGCACGCGCCGCTCGATGGCGGCGCGGCCGTGATGCGCGATCAAGAGCGACAGCGAGCCGTAGGCGGCCGTGCCGGGCGTCGCCACCAGTCGCTCGGCCACCTCGCGCTGCACGAGCACGCCGATCCGGTCGAAGCGGCCCGAGGTGAGGACCCGCACGAGCACCGCGGTCCCAACGTTGTAGGGCAGGTTGGCGGCGAAGCAGCTGCCGGGTTCGGCCTGGCCGAAGTCGACCTGAAGGGCGTCCTGGCACAGGACGCGCACGTTGGCGGTGCCCGCCAGCGTCTCCTCGAGCAGCGGCAGCAGGCGTCGGTCGAGCTCGATCGCCACCACCTCGCTCGCGCGCCCGGCGAGCGCGCGGGTGAGCACGCCCACGCCGGGGCCGACCTCCCAGACCTGGTCGCCGGTGCTCACCTGCGCTGCGCGCACGACCGCGTCGATCACGCTGGGGTCGATCAGGAAGTGCTGTCCGAAACGCTTGTCGGCGCGCAACCCGTGGCGCCTGAGCAGGCGTGTGAGCACCGACGGTGCGGTCAGGCGAGCGGTGGCGGCGTCCAAGGGCTCCGAACCGTTCTCGGTGGCCGCCGGCCTTCTGGCCGCCGGCCTTCTGGCCGCGGTCACGACGCCACGATACGCTCGCTCACCACCGCTTCGAGCATCGCGTGAGCGTTCGCCAGGTCGATCCCGAGCACGACGGCCAGTTCGCTCGAGAGCATCGACATGGCCGTCTCCATCACCTCGCGCTCCGTCGCAGCCAGGCCCTTGTCCAGGTCCCGCCGGGCCAGGGCTCCGATGAGGCGGGCCAGCTCGTAGGCGCTGCCCGCCGACAGGATGTCCTGCTCGGCCCGGTAGCGGGGCGGCCACTGCGTTGGCAGCGTCAGGTCGCCCTTCACGACCGCGTCGAGCAGGCGATCGACCTCGTCTGGTCCTATCGTATGGCGCAAGCCCACCTCGCGGCCGCGCTCCAGCGGCACCAGCACGGCCATGTCGCCGCGCACGAAGACGATCTTGAGGTACTCCTGGGTCTCGCCCAACACCGCGCGCGTGGTGCGTTCCTGCACGACGCCAGCCCCTTGCGACGGGTACACGACGTGGTCTCCGACTTCGAACGTCACGCGGGCCTCCAGGCGCCGACATTACCACGCGCACCGAAGCGCCCCGCGTGTCACATGCCGAGGACCGCGAGCCAGGGCTGGAAGGCCAGGAAGGTGATCAGGCTCAGGCTGACGAAGCACGCCAGGCCGGTGCTCGCCAGCAGCGTGGGTTGCGGCTCGAGATCGACCCGTCGGAGCACCAGCGGCGGCACGACCGTGCCTGCGATCAGCGCGGCGAGGAAGCCGGCCCAGCCGCCCAGGAGCGGCGCCACGTCGTTGCCGAGGCCGCTGGCGCGTAGCGCCGCGAACGCGCCCAACAGCGCCAGCGTGGCGGTCGCCGTGCCCGCGCCGGCCAAGCGCAGCCAGCGCTCGGGCACCCGCTGCGTGAGCGGCAGCGTGAGCAGCCACAGCAGCGGCACCAGCACCATCGTGCCGAGGACACCCACCAACAGCGCACCTGTCGCCTGCCCCACGAGCTCCTCCTCGAACGCCCAGGGGTTCCAACCGAATCGAGCGGCGAGGTGATCGCGCCAGGTGGGTTCGAAGCTGGTCGCGTCGTCGCTGCTCACGGCGCGGCTCCCGCCGCCGGCCAGGCTGCCCGACCAAGCCAGGTAGGTGACGCCGCCAGCCTGCACCAGCGCCGCCTGGTCGATCGTGGCGGGCGACCAGGCCACGTTGGTGTCGTCGCTCGCGTCCGCGCCGCGTTCTGGCAAGGTGCTGGCGACGATGCTCGCGCCGACGGCGCGGAAGGCGCGTGCCCCGGCCACGCCCACGGCGCGCCCTTCGCCGAGCAGGCGCGCCGGCTCGGCTGCGGCG
This sequence comes from Trueperaceae bacterium, assembly GCA_003567075.1. Lineage (GTDB taxonomy): Bacteria > Deinococcota > Deinococci > Deinococcales > Trueperaceae > CSSed10-48. The sequence goes on along the minus strand of PXAU01000164.1, from coordinate 1,855 downwards.
AGGTCGCTCACCATCAGATGAGCGTCCTGGCGTGGCCACATCAGCAGACCCGGTTCGCCCGGGTCGAGCAGCAGCCGCGCCGGCGGCGCCAGCGCACCCTCGAAGCGGCGCTCGCTACCGTCGGGCGCGCGGTACACAACGCGCCATTCGGCGCTGATGCCGATGGGCGTGTCGATCGTGGCGCCCTCGAGGTAGGCCAGGTGGCGTTCGCCCGTGGGCCCGCGAGCCAGCACCGGCGAGGCCACGCTCCGATCGCTACGCACCATCACCTCGGGCGCGTCGACGCCCCAACGGTAGCGCTCGAGGCGGCCACCGGCGACGCCGGGTACGGCCACCCAGGCCTCGGGCCCCGCGGGGCCGACGAACAGCGCCAGATCGAGGGCCTGCGGAGCGTCGAGCAGGTCGGCGCGCGCCTCGCCCCACTGCCAGTGGTACTCGTAGCGCCCGGTGCGCGGATCGCGCAGGTACCAGGCGTACACGGCCGCACCGTCCGCTCGCCACCCCGACGCCGCGGCCACCCCCCGGATCACCGCATCCTGCGCAAGCCAGCGGCTGGGTGCGTCGTCGAGCGCCTGTCCGGGCTGCAGGTCGAGCAACCGCACGCCGCTCGTGTCGCCGACGAGCAGCCTCGGCTGGCCAGCGTCGATCGCGCCAGCGAGGCTGGCGCGGACCAGCCCGAAGGCCTCGCGCGGTCGATCGAAGCCGCCGTCGGCGGCGTACGGCTGCGCCGCTGCGAAGCACGCCACGAGCAGCGCCAGCAACGGGGCCACGAACCGGCGGCGCTCGCGCCACGTCGGTGAGAACAGCCTCACGCGCGCACCCGCTTGCCGCCGCGGCGCGCCGCCGGCCCGGGGCTGCCGGGGATGCTGGGCAGGTGCACCGCGCGCCCCTCGAGCCGCGCCTCGAGCTCGCGGATGCGGTCGCGCACGGCCGCCGCCTTCTCGAAGTCGAGCGCCTCCGAAGCCTGCCACATCTCGTTCTCGAGCAGCGCCAGCTCCTGGCGCACGTCGTCCTCGAGCAGCTCGCGCTCCCACGGGTCGACCGGGCGCGCCGGCGCGGCCTCCTCGCGCTCACCCCGGATGACCTCCTGGATGCGCTTGGTGATGGTCTCCGGGGTGATGCCGTGCTCGGCGTTGTAGGCCAGCTGCTTGCTGCGGCGCCGGTCGGTCTCGTCGATGGCCGCGCGCATCGCCTCGGACACGACGTCGGCGTACAGGAACACCTCGCCGCGCAGGTTGCGTGCGGCGCGGCCGATGGTCTGGATCAGCGAGCGCTCGCTGCGCAGGAAGCCGGTCTTGTCGGCGTCAAGGATGGCCACCAGCGACACCTCGGGCAGGTCGAGCCCTTCGCGCAGCAGGTTGATGCCCACCAGCACGTCGAAGTGCCCCAGACGCAGGTCGCGGATGATCACCTGGCGCTCGACCGCGTCGATGTCGGAGTGCATGTAACGCACCCGCACGCCCTGCTCGGCCAGGTACTCGGTCAGGTCCTCGGCCATGCGCTTCGTCAGCGTGGTCACGAGCGTGCGCTCGCTGCGGGTCGCGCGCTCGCGCGCCGCGAACAGCAGGTCGTCGATCTGGCCGCGGCTGGGCTTCACCTGGACGGCAGGGTCGACCAGGCCGGTGGGCCGGATCACCTGCTCGGCCACCTGATCGGAGAGGCCCTGCTCCTGGTCGCCCGGGGTGGCGGAGACGAAGACGGCCTGCCCCACCCGCGCCAGGAACTCGTCCTGCGTGAGCGGGCGGTTGTCGAGCGCGGCCGGCAGGCGGAAGCCGTAATCGACCAGCGTCTGCTTGCGGGCCCTGTCGCCGTTGTACATCCCGCGGATCTGCGGCAGCATCACGTGCGATTCGTC
>PXAU01000033.1 GCA_003567075.1 Trueperaceae bacterium | reverse complement strand
CCCTGCCGCACCAGGTGCTCGACTACCTGGGCCTGATCGAGGAGGCGACCGGCGTCCCGGTGGCGATGTTCTCGACCAGCCCCAAGCGCGCCGACACGTACGGCGCGGTCGCCTGGGACGGCTAGCGACCCCGTGCCCGCGATGACGGGCACGTTGCTCGCGCTGCTCGTACCGCTGGCGCTGCTGGCGCTCGGCGCGCTCGTGGCGTACCGGGTGGCCGACCGGGTGGCCCGCAGCCTGCTCGTGCCCGAGCCGTACGGGCTCCAGCCGGAGTTCACGCTGCGCTCCGTGGCGACCGATCCCGACGACACGACCCGCCTGAGGCTGGTGCTGCCCTTGCCGAGCGGCAGCCACGTGCCCCAGTTCGCGCGGGTCGACGCCGAGGGACGTTACGGGTTGCTGTGGGACGACGACGGCGCCATCGGCCACGGTCGGCTCGGCCCCGTGCTGGCGCGCGACGCGCAGCACGTGACCAGGTCGCTCGCGCCGGTGTCGGGCGCGCCGCCCCGTCCCGGCGCGCCGGCGCGGCTCGACGTGACCGTGTACCGCCGCGACCCGCTGCGCGATCACGACCTCCCCTTCGACGAGGTGCGCATCGACGGGCCCGTCGGCGAGCTGGCGGCCTGGTGGCTGGAGCGTCCCGGCGACGCGGCCGTGGTGATGGTGCACGGCCGCCGTCGTGGCGAGCGCAACGAGGCGCTGCGGGCGCTGCCGGTGATCGCCGCCAGCGGTGCCTCGGTGCTGGTGAGCAGCTACCGCAACCACGACAGCAGCGATCCGAGCCCCGACGGATTGTTCCACTACGGGGCCGGCGAGGCCGACGACCTGTTGGCGGCGCTGGCCTGGTTGCGCGCGCGCGACGTGGCGCGGGTGGTGCTGGTCACCTACTCGATGGGTGGCGCGCTGGCGTTGCTGGCCCGTGAGCGCTGGCCGGCGGACGCGCCGAGGCTGCTCGCGATCACGCTCGACGCGCCGCTGGTCGATCCGCGCGAGGTGCTGCGGCAGGGCGTGCGGCGCTCCGGCCTGCCGGCCGCGGCGGCCGACCTGGGCTTGCGGCTGGCGAGCCGCCGCACGGGCGTCGACTTCGGCGCGCTCGACCTACGGCGTCTGGCGCCGACGCTCGACGTGCCGCTGCTGCTGCACGCGACCGCCCAGGACGGCACCATCCCGGTGGCGCTCGTCGACGACTTCGCGGCTCGCGTGCCGCCGGGCCTGCTCAGCTACCGTCGGCTCGAGCGGGGCGACCACGTCGAGGCCTGGAACGTCGACCCGAGGGGGTACGAAGCGGCGCTCGGCACGTTCGTAGCGGGCGCGCTGGCGCGCTGAGCCGGGGGCGGGCGTGCGGGCGGGCGCGCGGTGACGCCGAGGCGCCCGCTGCGCTCAGCACAAGCGCGCCCGCCGCGCTGCGCTCAGCCGCGCTCGGCGATGGGCACGAAGGGCGTGCCGCGTTCGCCCTGGTACTTCAGCAGTGGGCGCATGAGGTGGTTGTCGGCGTACTGCTCGAACAGGTGCGCCATCCAGCCGCTCACGCGCGCCACGGCGAAGATCGGCGTGTAGAGGTCGACCGGGATGCCCAGCATGCGGTACACGCTGGCGGAGAAGAAGTCGAGGTTGGCGCGGATCTGGCGCCCGCGCTTGTCCATCTCGCGGTTCATGACGCGTTCCATCTCGAGCGACATCTCGAACCACTTGGCCTCGGACGACTCCTTCGCGAGTTCTGTCGCGACGTTGCGCAGGATGATGCCGCGTGGGTCGAGCACCTTGTACACGCGGTGGCCGAAGCCCATGATGCGCCCCTTCGGCTTCGCCAGCGTGTCCATGACGTACGGCTCCACGCCCTCGACGCTGCCGATCTTCTCGAGCGTGCGCATCACGGCCTCGTTGGCGCCGCCGTGCAGCGGTCCCTTGAGCGAACCCACCGCCGCGGCGATGGCGCTGTAGACGTCGGTGAGGGTGCTGGCGCTGGCGCGCGCCACGAACGTGCTGGCGTTGCTGCCGTGCTCGGCGTGCACGAGCAGCACGGTGTTCATGACCCGTACCGCGGCGGGGTTCGGAACCTCGCCGTTGAGCAGGTACAGGAAGTTGCCGGCCAGGCCCAGCTCGGACTTCGGCTCCAGCGGCTCCTTGCCCTTGCGGATGCGGTCGTAGGTGGCGACAAGGTTGGGGAACTGCACCACCAGCGAGCGTCCGATGCGGCGCACGTTGTCGGGGTCGACCTCGTCGGGGTTGTCGTCGAAGGCCGCGAGCATCGCCACCCCCGCCTGCAGCATGTGCATCGGGTCGGTGCCCTCGGGGAGGCAGTGCAGCAGCTCCATGACCTTGTCGGGAATGGGGTAGTGGGGCAGCAGGTCGGCCCGGAACGCCTCGAGTTGCGCCTGCGTCGGGAGCACGCCGTGCCACAGCAGGTAGACCACCTCGGCGTAGGTCGCCTCGGTCAGGTCGTTGATGTCGTAGCCGCGGTAGAACAGCCTTCCCCCCTCGCCGTCGATGCCGCAAATATCGGTCGGGGCGACGTAGACGCCGGCGAGCCCGTGGTGGATGGTCGGTTCCATGCTGCCTCCGTGAGGTGCCGCCCTGCGGCCTGCAGCCGCCGGAAGCGGGGGATCGATGTGGGTTGCCCGGTTCACGCGGGCGAGGCGGAAGCGTGCGGGCGTGCTTGCCCACCACGCTCGCGCGAGATGACGCGGAGTCTACCGCGGCGGCTCGTCCGACAGCGTCGGCGGCGTCGCAGTCTCGTGCGGCGCGCTGGCGCTCGCTGGTGCTACCGGCCGCAGCGGCGGCGGGAAGGTCAGCGCGCGGCGCCGGTCGCGCCACAACAGCGCGATCCCGAGCGCGATCAGCAGCAGCGGTAGCCAGGCCGTACCCAGCCCGCCAAGGTCGATGAGCCACACCAGCAGGCCGAGGATCGCCAGCACCAGGCCGAGCGATCTGACCCAGCGCTGGCCGCGCGGCTCGATCCGGTCGACCGCGACGAAGCCCGCGCCCAGGCTGATCAGGAACACGCCGTCGCCCCGGGCCAGCTCGCTCAGCAGCAGCCCCAGCGCGCTGCCCCCCATCACGCCGCCCAGCAGCAGGAACCCGTACGTTCGGGTGTTGGCGTAGGCCGCGATCGCCACGGCTGCCACCACGCCCAACCACAACCAGCCGCTGCCGGCCGAGGTGCGCGCCAGCAGCCCCAGGATCCCGAGCAGTATCAGGGCGAGCGCGAGTAGCCGACGCTGGTCCATGGCGTCAGTCTAGCTGCCCACGACGCATCGCGACCGGTAGTGGCGCGAGCGTCTGCTATGCTTCGCCGCACGCGCCGGGCAAGGCGGACGGAGGTGTGGGGGGATCACCGAGACGCAACGCTTCGAACCTTTCGGCGAGCAGCCGATCCGGTTGATCGACGAGGCCGGCGCCTGGGTGGGCGGCTTCGCCTGCGACCTCGACGTCCCCAGCCTGCAGGCCATGTACCGGCACCTGCTGCTGGCGCGGATGGTCGACGAACGTTTGGTGCTGCTGCAGCGCACCGGCAGGAGCAGCTTCGTGGCGCCGTCTGCTGGGCACGAGGCCGCGCAGGTCGGCATCGCGTACGCGCTCCGGCCGGGCCGCGACTGGATCTACCCCTACTACCGCGACACCGCCCTGGCCATCGCGGTGGGCTGGCCGCTGGCCGAGCTGTTCGGCCAGATGATGGGCACCCGCGCCGACCCCGCGCGGGGCCGCCAGATGCCGGCCCACCCCGGCAGCCGCCCGCTGCGCATGTTCACGGTGGCGTCGGCCATCGCCTCGCACGTACCCGCGGCCGTCGGCAGCGCGGTCGCGCAGAAGCTGCGTGGCGATGGCGACGCCACCGTCTGCACCTTCGGCGAGGGCGCCACCAGCGAGGGCGACTGGCACGCGGCGCTCAACTTCGCCGGTGCCCAGGGCGCGCCGATCGTGTTCGCCTGCCAGAACAACGGTTACGCCATCAGCGTCGGCATGCGGCAGCAGACCGGCAGCCACAACGTGGCGGTCAAGGCCCACGCCTACGGCATGCCGGGCTACCTGGTCGACGGCATGGACGTGCTGGCCTGCTACTACCTGATGCGCGAGCTGATGGCTGCGGCGCGCGACGGTTTCGGCCCGGCGCTGGTGGAGATGCTGGTGTACCGCTACGGTCCGCACAGCAGCGCCGATGACGACGGCGTCTACCGCCCCGCTGAGGAGGTTGCGGCCTGGCGCGAGCGCGATCCCATCCCGCGCTTCCGGCGCTACCTGGAGGGACGCGGTCTGTGGGACGAGGCGCGCGAGCGCGAGGCGCGTGAGCAGCTCGCGGGCGAGGTCGACGCGGCCGTGGCGGCCGCACGGGCGGCCGGCGAGGTACCGCTCGAGTGGATGTTCGACGACGTGCTCTCGCGCCCCACGCCGCAGCTCGAGCGGCAGCGCGAGCGCTTCCGCGCGGCGCGCCGCGCCGCCGGCGAGGACGAAGGACCCTAGATGCCGCTGCAGACGTACGTCCAGACGGTCGCGCGGACGCTGCACGAGGAGATGCGCCGCGACGAGCGGGTGGTGGTGCTGGGCGAGGACGTCGGCAAGCGCGGCGGGGTGTTCCTTGCCACCGAGGGCTTGTACGAGGCCTTCGGCCCGGACCGCGTGATCGACACGCCGCTCTCCGAGGCGGCCATCATCGGCGCCGCCGTCGGCATGGCGGTGCACGGGCTGCGGCCGGTGGCCGAGATCCAGTTCGCCGACTACGTCTTCCCGGGCTTCGACCAGCTCGTCTCGCAGGTGGCCAAGCTGCGCTACCGCTCCGGCGGCGCCTTCAGCGCCCCGATGGTGGTGCGCATGCCGGCTGGCGGCGGGGTGAAGGGCGGGCACCACCACTCGCAGAACCCCGAGACGCACTTCGTGCACACGCCGGGGCTGCAGGTGGTGTACCCCTCGACGCCGAGCGATGCCCGCGGCTGTCTCAAGACGGCCGTGCGCGGTGACGACCCGGTGGTGTTCATGGAGCCCAAGCGGCTCTACCGGGCGCTCAAGGAGGACGTGCCCGACGATCCCGACCAGCTGGTGCCGGTCGGCCGGGCGGTGCGCCGGCGCGAGGGTGGCGAGGTGGTGCTCGTCAGCTACGGCGGCAGCATGGCCGAGACGCTGCAGGCCGCCGACGCGCTGGCCGCCCAGGGCATCGGCGCCGACGTGATCGACCTGCGCTGGCTCATGCCCTGGGACGAGGCGCTGGTGCTGGAGCGGGTGGCTGCGGTGGGGCGCGTGGTGCTGGTGTCCGAGGCGCCGCACTCGGTTGGCATGATGAGCGAGGTGGCGGCCACCATCGCCGAGGAGGCGCTCGACCTGCTCGAGGCGCCGCCGCTGCGGGTGAGCGGTTTCGACACGCCCTACCCGTACGCCCAGGACCGGGCCTACCTGCCCGGTCGCAACCGCATCCTGCACGCCGTGCAGCAGGTGCTGGACTACTAACGTTCGTCGCGCGTCGCGCCCGAGCGGGCGGACGCGACGCAGGAGGCCCGATGCCCAAGGACGTGCTGTTGCCGGAGTTGGCCGAGTCGGTGGTCGAGGGCGAGGTGCTGCGCTGGTTGGTGGCGCCGGG
>PXAU01000073.1 GCA_003567075.1 Trueperaceae bacterium | reverse complement strand
TGCCGCAACAGTGTCAGCATCTCGAGGTGATGGGCCGACGAGGCCCGCGCCTCGGGCAAGCGCATCTCGAGCCTGCCCATGTGCGTGAGGCGCATCTCCGCCACCACCTGCTCGAACGCCTGGCGACCCTCTACCACCTGCGTCGCCAGCTCGGCGTCGCCGGTCGCCAGCGCGGTGAAGGCCGACCGCAGCCGCGCCAGCGCCCGCTCGCCGGTGTCCGTCAACTCGCTGCGGCCCTCGCGCGTGAACTCGATCCCAGCATCGCGCAGGCGCGCCTCGCGCCGCGCCATGCGCCGCACCTGATCACCCATGTGCTCGAGTTCCGTCGCCAGCAGCAGCAACCGTTCGCTCACCGGGTCGCTGTCGCCATGTTCGGCGCGGAGCTTCGCCAAGTACTCGACCACGGCGCGCGTCAAGCGGTCGATCTTGGCCTCGCGCGCATCCACCGCATCGTGGTCCCACTCGCCGCTGCGCACGTACTCGACACCCTGCTCCACCGCCACGGCCACCTCATCGCTGATGCGCACGGTCTCACGCAAGGCCAATCCGCTCGCCAGCGTCGGATCGTCGAGCGCGGCGTCCTGCAGGTATTGCGGGCCAAGGGGCTCCTCGCGCTGCGGGAGCAGGCGTCGCATCAGCGCCGCCAGCGGCACCACCGCCACCGTTCCGAGGAGCGCCACCGCCAGGTTGAAGAGCGTGTGCGCGTTGGCGACCTGGCGCGCCTCGTCGCCGCCCAGCGCCGCGATGACGGTTGCCACCGGCACCAACGCCAGCGCCACGGCGAGGGCCGCGAGGACCTTCGCGAGCAGGTGCGCGAGCGCCACACGACGCGCCTCGACGTCAAGGTTGCGCGCAGAGAGCAGCGGCAGCACGGTGCCGCCGACGTTCCCGCCCACCACCAGCGCCAACGCCGTCGGCAGCGTGACGGCGCCGCCGGCGAAGAAGCCGAGCGCAACCGCTGCCACACCGTTGGTGCTCGCGAGCGCCATGCCGAGCAGCGCGCCAAGGACCGCTACCGCCAGCGGCTGCTGCTCAGCGCCCTCCAGCGCCAGCGCGAACAGTTCGCTCTGCTGCAGGCCGCCCACCGAGCCGACCGTCAGGTCGAGACCCAGGAACAGCAACCCCACGCCCAGCAGCAGCCCCCCCGGGTGCTTTGCTGGCCGCGACAACGTGAGCACGAAGCCGATCGCGATGAGCGGCAGCGCCGCCTCGGTGACCTGGAAGGCCGCCACCTGGATGGCCAGCGTCGCCCCGACCGCAGTGCCCAGCGAGAGCGCGATGCCCTGCTGCCGCGCCAGCAGACCGCTGGCGACCAGGCCGAGCGCGCTGACGGCGGTGGCGGTGCCGCTCTGGGTGACGGCCGAGACGGCGGTGCCGGTGGCGAGCGCGCGCCACGGCGAGCGGGTGGCGCCGGCCATGGTGCGACGCAGCCGCGGCCCGAGCAGTGCCTGCAGGGACGCTGCGATGCGCTCGATGCCCAGCAGGAAGAGCGCCAGACCGCCCAACGCGCTCAGCATCGCTCCCCCCTCCTCGGTTCCATGACCGTATCGTGACACTCCGGGGCCGGTGCAGGCCCTACATGTGGAACCCTTGGCAGCGCATCCAGCGCCTCACCCCAGCTCCCACCACACCGGCTCACGCCGTACGAACGTGCGCAGTCGCCGCACGCCCAAGCGCGCCAACGCACCGCAGGCATGCTCCCAACCCAGCGCCAGCTGATCGGCGCGATGCGCGTCGGAGCCGAAGCTGATGGGCACGCCGCGCTGCACCAGCCCCGCGAGCAGCGGCGCCTCCGGGAACAGCTGGCCGTCGCGCCGCACCCCCGATCCGTTGATCTCGACCGTGACCCCGGCCTCGGCGATGGCGTCGAGCGCGGCCTCGCGCTCGCGCGCGAGGTCGACGGTCGGCGGCGGCACCATGATGCGGATGGCGTCGAGGTGGGCGATCACGTCGAACAGGCCGCTCGCCGCGGCGTCCGCGACCGCCCGCCAGTACCCCAGGTGAAAGGCGTCCGGGTCGGCGTCGACGAAGGTGTGCGGCTGGTAGATGTGCCACCCGTTCACCTCGTGCACGCTGCCGAGCACGTAATCGAGCTCGGGTCGATCGAGCGCCTGGCGATAGGTGGCCTCGGTGCCGGGCAGCCAGTCGGCTTCGACGCCCACCCGCAGGTCCAGGCGCCCGCGCAACGCCTCACGCAGCGCGGCGGCCTCGGCCAGGTAGCCGTCCCACTCGGAACGCGCCATCTGGATGCGAGGGCGCGGATGGTCGGCCGGGTCGGCGAAGCGCGGCGCGTGGTCGGACACGCCGAGCACGCGGATGCCACGCGCCATGGCCCAATCGGCCACCTCGCGGAGCGAGCCGTCGGCGTGGCCGCAGCGGTCGTGGTGGGTGTGGAGGTCAATCATGCGCCCGCCATCGTACCCGCCGCGTCAGGCACAGGCCGCTCGATGACCGGGGCCTGCGGGGCCTGCGGGGCGTGCGCGCCGGCGGCCGCGGCGCGAGGCCACGGCGCAAGGCCGGGCACGCGGCGCGACGGCCAGTAGCGCGACGGCCAGTAGCGCGACGCCCGCGTCAACGCCGCATGTCGCGATGATGAGCCTCGACGTGCGGGTGGTGCTCGCGCAAACGCGCTGCGATGACCTCGGCCAACACCACCGAGCGGTGCTGCCCACCGGTGCAGCCGATTGCCAGCGTCAACCGCGGCCGTCCGGTGGCTGCGAAGCGGGACAGCCAGCGCTGCACGAACGCGACCACGTCGTCGACGAAGGCGGCCGCCTCCGCGTCGGCCATCACGAACTCGCGCACGCTCGGGTCGAGCCCGGTCCACTCGCGCAAGGCCGGCTCGTAGTGCGGGTTGGGCAGGAAGCGCACATCGAGCACCATGTCCGCGTCCAGCGGGACCCCATGCTTGAAGCCGAAGCTGGTGACGTCGACCTCCATGCCCTCTTCCAGGCTGCGGCCGGCAACCAGGTCGGCGAGGCGCGGCTTGAGATCGTGCCCAGCCATCCGGGTAGTGTCGAGCACCAGATCGGCGCGCTCGCGCAAGCCTGCCAGCAGCCGCCGCTCGGCCGCGATCTGCTCGTACAGGCTGTGGCCCTCCTTGACGGGATGACGCCGCCGCGTCTCCGAGAAGCGTCGCACCAGTACGTCGTCGGCGCACTCGAGGAAGAGGATCTGGTGGGGCACCTCCTGCGCCTCGAGCGACGCGAGCGCCTCGAACAGATCGGCGAACATCTCGCCGCCGCGGACGTCCATCGCGACGGCTACACGCTGTCCGCTGTCGGCCGTCAGATGCTGGAGCTTCGTGAGCTGCAGCAGGAAGCTGGGCGGCAGGTTGTCGATGCAGAAGAAGCCGAGGTCCTCCAGCGCCTTCATCGCCAAGGTCTTGCCGGCACCCGAGAGCCCTGTCACCACCAGCAGATGGGGTTTGGTCACGTCACACGCCTCTCCTCGCCAACGCCCGCGGCCCACACGCCTGGGGGCAACCCACCCCCGAGCTCGATCGCTCGCCCGGCGGTCCGACCGTGGCTCGAGTCTAGCCGCGAACGCGGCTGTCGCGGCCACGTTCCGCAGCACGTGTGTAGCCAGCAGTACAATCGATGGCGATGGCCGTCTCGACCCCCGACCCGCAGCTGCGGCGCCCTCGTCACGGGATCGCTGCGCGCACGCGGCAGTTCATCGGCTGGCTCCACGGCTGGGAGCGCTGGCTCTACTGGCTCTACGAGCGCCGCCTGCTGGCGCAGGTCCGTGCCGGCGGGCGCTTGCCCAACCACGTGGGCGTCATCATGGACGGCAACCGGCGCTTCGCCCGGAGCTTGGGTCTCGACACCGTCAGCGGCCACGACCATGGCGCCGAGAAGGCGCGCGACGTGCTCGAGTGGGCCCTCGAACTCGGCATCACCCACATGACGCTGTGGGGCTTCTCGAGCGATAACCGCGGCCGCACGACGGACGAGGTGGCGCATCTCCACGAGCTGTTCGCGGCCCAGGCGCGCGAGTTCCTCATCGACGAGCGGCTGCGCGCCCACCGCGTGCGCGTGCGCGTGATCGGCGACATCGACGACTTCCCGGAGCCGACCAAGGCGGCGCTGCGCGAACTCGAGGCCAGCACCGCGCCCAACGACCGCTTGCACCTCAACGTCGCGCTCGGGTACGGCGGCCGCGAGGAGATCGTGGCCGCCGTCAGGCGCCTCCTGCGTGAGCGCGCCGAGCACGGCGTCGAGCTACGGGAAGCGGCCGAGCAACTCAGCATCGCCGACATCCAGAGCCACCTCTACACCGCCGGCACGCCCGACCCGGACTTCGTGATCCGCACCTCGGGCGAGGTGCGGTTGTCGGGCTTCCTGCTGTGGCAGACGGCCTACAGCGAGTTCTACTTCTGCGACGCGTTCTGGCCAGCCTTCCGCAAGATCGACTTCCTGCGGGCCATCCGCAGCTTCCAGCAGCGCGAGCGGCGCTTCGGGCGCTGACGCCGCGGCTCACGCCACGCCTGAATCCGGGGCTGGCGCGCGCAGGGCGACCTAGGGGAAGGCCGTGTAGTAGAAGATGCCGTCCAACCCCATGTTGGTGCGCAGGTTGGCGAGCAGACGCAGCGTCGTCCCGGCGCCGACGCTCGGGCCCTCCACGCCGCCGGCCAGCACGTACACGCCGTCGAGGCTCGGGTCGCAGAAGCGGAACACGTCCAGCACCCGCTCAGCGTCGAAGACCTCCGGCAGCGCTGCGTCGGCCGGCTCACTGCCGAGCACGCGGAACACCGACTCGCCCTGCTGACCGAACATCTGGATCGCCAGGTCCTCGCGCGCGTAGACGTAGTGCTGGAAACGCAACGCGCAGCTGGACATGCTGGCCAGCACCTGCTCCACCCGCCCATCGCCCCGCCCCTCGGCAAGCGCGAGCCCGGCCGGTGGCGCGAACAGCAGCAGCCGCGGTACCGGGGTCCAGTTCCACACCACCGCGAAGAAGGTGACCTCGTCGTCGGACCCGGTGGCGAACACGGCCAGCGGCCGCAGCGCCTGCGACACCGCCCCGAGCGTCAGCGCCATCTCGTTGACGAGCTGCGAGCGGTCGCCGCCGCTGACCGAGGCGGGTGTCGCCCGGTACCAGCCAGCGAACCGGTCGTGCATCGTCTGCCAGGCGGCCACGTCGTGGGTCTCGGGCGTCCAGCCACGCGGCAGCAGACCGACGCCGTCAAGGAAGCGTGCCGCAGCGGCGCCAGGCTCACCATCCGGGATGGGGCCCGCACGATCGCGCCAGGGACGAAGCGCGGGCTCCGCCTGCCGCACCGCCGCCGCCATCAGCTCGACCGCCACCACCCCGTCGGGCACGCCCAGGCGCGGCAGTGCGGCGCGCAGCGCCGGCTGGCACACGGGCTCGGCGGCGCTGCCGGCGCCGAGCGCCGCCAGCAGCAGCGCCAGCAACAGCGCCTGCGGCCACGGGCTCGAACGCCCCCACCGCAACGCCCACGCGCCCCGGCCACGCGACCGCCTGCCCGTCACCGCGCCAGCCACGCCACTCAGAACAGCGACGCGACGTCGACCGCGCCAGCCGGCTGCACGTACTGCGTCTCCATCTGCGC
>PXAU01000361.1 GCA_003567075.1 Trueperaceae bacterium | reverse complement strand
GTTCACGTTCTTGACGAGCACGCGCTGCGTGGCGTGGTTCACCTGCAGCACCTCGCCCTCGGCGCCGCGGTGCTTGCCGGTCATGACCCGCACCGTGTCGCCCTTCTTGAGGCGGAGCTTCCCCATCACAGGACCTCCGGCGCCAGCGACACGATGCGCATGAAGCGCTTCTCGCGCAGTTCGCGCGCGACGGGCCCGAAGACGCGCGTGCCGCGGGGCTCGTTCTGTGGGTTGATCAGCACCGCCGCGTTGGTGTCGAAGCGGATCGACGAGCCGTCGCTGCGGTTGATCGCCTTCCTGGTGCGCACGATGACGGCCTTGACGACGTCACCTTTCTTGACCGGGGCGTTAGGCATGGCGTCCTTGACCGCCGCGACGATGATGTCGCCCACGCCGCCGACGAACTGCTGGCCGGTCCCGAGCACCCGGATGCATTGGATGCGCCGGGCGCCGGAGTTGTCGGCCACGTCGAGGTAGCTCTCCTGCTGGATCATGGAAGTGGCTCCTGGCGGCCCTCAGCCGCGCGCCTTCTCCACCAGCCGCGTCACGACGAAGCGCTTGCGGCGGCTCATGGGACGCCCGGCGGTGATCTCGACGACGTCACCCACGCCGTAGCTGTTGGCCTCGTCGTGCGCGAGGTAGTTCTTCGAGACCGTCACGACCTTGCCGTAGAGCGGGTGCTTGAAGCGGCGGTCGACCTTCACGGTCACGGTCTTGTCGGCGCCGTCGCTGGTGACGCGCCCCTGGAAGGTCTTCTTCACTGCGACTGCTCCTTCTCGCTGCGGATCGTGAGGAGCCGGGCGATCTCGCGCTTGGCCGCGCGGATGCGGCGCGGGTTGCTGGCCTGCCCCACGGCGGCCTGGAAGCGCAGGTCCATGAGCTCCTCGCGGCGCTCGTCGACGGCTTCCTTGATCTCCTCGACGTTGAGGTTGCGGGCCTCATTGGGCTTCATCGTAGACCTCGCGCTTGACCATCTTGACCTGGATCGGGAGCTTGTGCCCAGCCAGCCGGAAGGCTTCCGTGGCCTGCTCCTCGGTGACGTTGGCGACCTCGAACAGCACCCGCCCGGGCTTCACCACCGAGACCCAGTACTCGACCGCGCCCTTGCCCTTCCCCATCCGCACTTCCTGCGGCTTCTTGGTGACGGGCTTGTCGGGGAAGATGCGGATGTAGATCTTGCCACCGCGGCGGAAGAATCGGCTCATGGCGATGCGGCAGGCCTCGATCTGGTTCGACTTGATCCAGGCCGGCTCCATGGCCACCAGGCCGTAATCACCGAAGGCGAGGTAGTCCCCACCCTTGGTGTCGCCGCGCGTGCGGCCCCGCATCTGCTTGCGGTACTTGACGCGTTTGGGCAACAGCATGGCGTTAGCGGTCCTTCCTGACGCGCGGTCGGCCGGCGCCGGGGCCGGTGCCGGCCTCGCGGCCGCGTCCACCGGGGCCGCGGCGGGCCTGCGGGCGCCGACGGCGTCCGCGCTTGTCCTCGTCCTGGCGCGGGCGCGGCAGCACGGCGCGCGCGCGCGAGCGGTCGCCGACGATCTCGCCGTGGAACACCCAGGCCTTGACGCCCACCACGCCGTAGGTGGTGCGGGCTTCGGCGGTGCCGTAGTCGATGTCGGCGCGCAGGGTCTGCAGCGGCACGCGGCCGTCGCTGTACCACTCGGGGCGCGCCTGCTCGATGCCGCCCAGGCGACCGGAGCAGCGGATCTTGACGCCCTTGGCGCCGGACTCCATGGTGCGCTGCACGGCCTGCTTCATGGCGCGGCGGAAGGCGAAGCGGCGCACGAGCTGCTCGGCGATGCGCAGCGCCACCAAGGTGGCGTTGGTGTTGGGGTTCGGCACCTCCTGCACGTTGACGGCGATGGTGCCCTTGACCTTGCCGTCGAGCTTCGCCCGCAAGGCCTTGATCGACTCGCCGCCGCGCCCGATCACGACGCCGGGCTTGGCGGTGTGGATGGTGATGTTGATGTTGTGCGCGGCGCGCTCGATGTCGATGCGGCTGATCCCGGCGCGACCCACGTCCTCGTGGACCGCCTGGCGGATCATCTCGTCCTCTTGCAGCAGCCCGGGGTAGGCCTTGGTGTTGGCGTACCAACGCGCCGAGGACGCCTTGTTGACACCGAGGCGGAACCCGATCGGGTTGATCTTGTTACCCACGTCGTTCCTCCAGGGTGATCGTGATGTGGCAGGTGCGCTTGCGCATCAGGTCGGCGCGCCCGCGGGCGCGCGGCAGGTAGCGCTTGAGGGTGGGCCCGTCGCCCACCTGCACTTGCGACACGAACAGCGTGTCCTCGAACATGTCGTGGTTGTTGACCGCGTTGGCCTTGGCGCTGTTCAGCAGCTTGAGCAGGGGCGTCGCGGCGCGGCGGTCGGTGAAGCGCAAGATCGCCTCGGCGTCGCTGACGTCCTTGCCGCGGATGAGGTCGGCGACGAGGCGCGTCTTGCGAGGCGTCGAGCGCAGCATGCGGAGTCGTGCGGTCGCGGCGGCCACGATCAGTCCTTCCGGCTACCGCTGTGACCCCGGAAGGCCCGGGTGGGCGAGAACTCGCCGAGCTTGTGCCCGACCATGTTCTCCTGGACGAAGACGGGGACGTGCTGCTTGCCGTTGTAGACGCCGATGGTGTGCCCCACCATCTCGGGGATGATGGTGCTGCGCCGGCTCCAGGTCTTGATCACGCGGCGATCGCCCTTCTCGTTGGCCGCGTCGACCTTCTTGAGCAGGTGCGGGTCGATGAACGGGCCTTTCTTCATGGAGCGAGCCACGATCACTTCTCCTTCCGGCGGCGCACGATGAAGCTGCTGGAGCCCTTCTTGCGATCGCGCGTCTTGTAGCCCTTGGCCTGCTGGCCCCAGGGGCTCACGGGCGGACGGCCGCCGGTGGAGCGACCTTCACCGCCGCCGTGCGGGTGGTCGACCGGGTTCATGGAACGGCCGCGGTTGTGGGGCTTCCGGCCCAGCCAGCGCGTGCGGCCAGCCTTGCCCAGCACGATGTTCTTGTGCTCGGCGTTGCCGACGCTGCCGACGGTGGCGTAGCACTCGCCGTGGACGCGCCGCAGCTCGCCGCTGGGCAGCCGCAAGGTCACGTAGGCGCCGTCGCGGCCCTGGATCTGCACGCCAGTGCCGGCGCTGCGGGCGATCTGGGCGCCCTTGCCGGGGATCATCTCGATGGCGTGCACCACCGAACCGACCGGCACGAAACGCAGCGGCATGGCGTTGCCGACCTCGGGCTCGGCCTCGGGGCCGGCCACGATGACGCTGCCGACGCGCACCTTCTCAGGCGCCAGCACGTAGCGCTTCTCGCCGTCGTGGTAGTGCAGCAGAGCCAGGTTGGCGCTGCGGTTGGGGTCGTACTCGATGGCCGCGACGGTGGCCGGCACGCCGGCCTTGTCGCGGCGCCGGAAGTCGATGACGCGGTAGCGCCGCTTGTGCCCACCGCCGCGGAAGCGCGAGGTGATGCGACCGCGGTTGTTGCGCCCGCCGGACTTCGACAGCGGCGCCAGCAGCGCCTTCTCGGGCTCGCGCTTGGTGACCTCGCCGAAGTCCGACGTGGTCATGAAGCGGCGGGAGGGGGTGTAGGGGCGGTATTTCTTCGTAGGCATGATCCCTCCCTCAGGTAAGCCCTTCGAGCTGTTGGATGCGTTGGCCGGCGCGCAAGGTCACGATCGCCTTCTTGCGCTGCGAGGTGAGACCCACGAAGCGCCCCAGGCGCTTCTGCTTGCGCCGCACCTTGGCGACGTTGACCTTCTGGACCTCGACGTTGAAGACGCGCTCGACAGCGTCCTTGACCTGGGTGCGGTTGGCGCTGGGGTGCACGAAGAAGGCGTACTTGCCCGAACCGATCTCGGCCACGGCCTTCTCGCTGAGCACCGGGCGCAGCAGGACGTCGTGCGGGTTCATGCCTCGCCTCCGTCCTCGGCGCTCGGAGCGTCCTCGGCACTCGGAGCACTCTCGTCGCGCAGGTCGCTCGGATCGCTCGGGAACAGCGCCGCGTCGGCGATCACGCGTTCGCAGCGCAGGATGTCGTAGACGTTGAGCGCGCGCCCGGGCAGCACGTTCACCCAGGGCAGGTTGCGCGCCGCGCGCCGGACCAGCTCGTCGTCCGAGACCAGCAGCACGCGCTCGCTGCCGTCGAAGCCGTTGGCGCTTGCCCAGGCCACGAACTCCTTCGTGCGCCCGTCCGCCACGTCGAAGCGCTCCACCAGCGTCAGCTTGCCGTCGCGCGCGCGGGCGGCCAGGGCCATGTCGAGGCCCAGGCGCCGCACCCGCTTGGGCAGGCTGTAGGCGTAGTCGCGCGGCTGCGGCCCGAAGGCGATGCCGCCGCCGACGAAGATCGGCGCCTTGCGGCTGCCGTGGCGGGCGCGCCCGGTCCCCTTCTGGGGGTAGATCTTGCCGGTCGAGCCGGTGACGACCGAGCGGGTCTGCGTGGCGGCGGTGCCACGGCGGCGCTTGGAGAGCTGCCAGGCCACCACCTCGTGCAGCACCGACTCCTTGGGTTCGGGCAGGTCGAGGACGACCTTGCGGCCGCTCCCGATGACGTCGACCGTGACCGCCATCAGCGCACCTTCCTGTTCGAGTCCTTCAGGACCACGAGACCGCCGTTGGGGCCGGGGACGGCGCCCTTGAGCAGGATCACGTTGTCGTCGGGACGCACGTCCACGACCTCGAGCCCGATCGTGGTGACGGTCTCGGCGCCGTAGTGGCCGGCCATCCGCTTACCCTTGTAGACGCGACCGGGGAACTTGCTCTGGCCGATCGAGCCGGGGTGACGGTGCTTCTTCTTGGTGCCGTGCGACGCGGGCATGCCCGCGAAGCCCCAGCGCTTCATGACGCCGGCGGTGCCGCGACCCTTGCTGGTGCCGGTCACGTCGAGCTTCTGACCGGGCTCGAAGATGTCGACGGTGACCGCGTCACCTTCGGGATCGTAGTCGCGGAACTCGACCAGATGCCGCTGCGGCGCCACCCCGTAGGCCTTGGCGTGGCCCAGCTCGGGCTTCGTGGCCCGCCGCTCCTTCTTCTCGACCCAGCCGAGCTGCACGGCGCTGTAGCCGTCGCGCTCGGGGGTCTTGCGCTGCACGACGGGGCAGGGACCGGCCAGGACGACGGTGACGGGCACGAGCTTGTCATCACGCCAGACCTGGGTCATCCCCACCTTCGTGCCGAGGATGCCTTTCACGCTCATCGGCCTCCGACCGTCTTGATCTCGATGTCGACCCCCGTGGGGAGGTCGAGGTGCATCAGGCTGTCGATGGTCGACTTGGTGGGCGACTTGATGTCGATCAGCCGGTTGTGGGTGCGGATCTCGAAGTGCTCGCGGCTGTCCTTGTCGACGAAGGGGCTGCGGAGCACGCAGAAGCGTCGGATGCGGGTGGGCAGGGGCACCGGGCCGGCGACCTTGGCCCCGGTGCGGCGCACGGTCTCGACGATCTTGGTGGCGCTGGAGTCCAGCGACCGATGGTCGAATGCGCGCAACTTGATGCGGATCTTGGGGGTGGCCATGGTTACTTGGTCACGGCGGTGACGACACCCGCACCAACCGTCCGACCACCCTCCCGAATCGCGAACCGCAACCCCTCCTCCATCGCAATCGGCTTGATCAACACCACATCCAACTCAACATTAT
>PXAU01000250.1 GCA_003567075.1 Trueperaceae bacterium | reverse complement strand
CGCCTGGTACAGTGACGGTCCAGCCGGGCCGCACGTGAGCACGATCTGCGAGGGGAGCGAGGATGCACATCTACAAGCTGATCGGACGTGACATCGACGTGACCGACGCCATGCGTTCGTACGCCGAGGAGAAGCTGTCCAAGCTCGACCGGTTCTCGGACCAGATCATCGACGCGCGCGTGGTGATGTCGTTCGACAACCGCATCGGTGGCGCGCCCGCGAAGGTGGAGGTCCAGCTCAACCTCCCCAACGGGATGGTACGGGCCGAGGAGCGCGGCGCCGACACCTACAGCGCCACCGACCTGGTGGTCGACAAGCTCGAGCGCCAGCTCAAGAAGTTCAAGGGACGCCTCATCGCCAAGCGCGCCCAGGAACGCCCCGCGCCCGAGCCGGTCGACGACGGCGAGCGCCCGCCCGAAGTGGTGCGCGTCAAGCGCTACGTGCTGCGCCCCATGTCGCCTGACGACGCCGCGATGCAGATGGAGGCGCTGGGCCACACCTTCTTCGTGTTCAAGAACGTCGACACCGATCTGGTGAGCGTCATCTACCTGCGGCACGATGGCGATTACGGCTTGATCGAACCCGCCAACGCCTGAGCGGGCGCGCCCGCGCGGGCGGGTTCAAGGCGAGCGCAGCGGCACCGGCTCGAGCGCGTGACGAACCTTCACCAGCGTGCGCGGCGGCACCACGCCGCGCACGCTGGTGTTGGCATAGACCACACTGCCGGGGCCGATCACCGTGCCTGGCGCGAGCACGGCGTTACATCCCACCGAGACGTCGTCGCCGAGCAGGGCGCCGAGCTTGCGCAGGCCTGTGTCCATCCCTTCCACGTGTACGTTGCCGGGCGAGGTCTTGAGGTTGGCGCACTTGACGCCCGCGCCGAGGTTGACGCCTGCGCCCAACAGGCTGTCGCCCACGTAGTTGAAGTGCGGCGCCTTGGCGCCTTCGAGCAGCACCGCGCGTTTGGCCTCGGACGCGTGGCCGAGCCGCGCACCCGGCGCGAGCAGCACGCCGCCGCGTGCGAAGGCGCCGTGACCGATCTCGGCCCCCGCCATTACCCAGACGGGCCCCTGAAGGTACGCGTGCGGGCCCACGCGCGCGCCGGCCTCGACCCGGACCGGTCCCTCGAGCACGGCGCTTGGATGCACCTCGCCCGCGACGAGCGGCTCGAGGCGTGCCAACAGCTCGTCGAGGCGCGCCAGCACCTCCCACGGTCGCGTCACGTCGGCGAGGCGCCGCCACGCGCTCGGTAGCGCCCCAACGTCGATAAGATCGCCAAGCTGGACCATGCCGGCACTGTACCCGAGGCGCGAGCCGCGCCGAGGGGGTAGGATTCGCAGGTCATGCTGCACTTGGTGGTGAACCCCATCGCCGGCCGAGGGCGCGGCCTGCCTTGGCTGGAGCGCATGGTGGGCTCGCTCGAGCGCGCCGGCATGCCGGTCGAGGTGCACCGCACCACGGGCAGGCACCACGCGACCGAGCTCGTCTCCGCCCTCCCCGGCGACGCGGTGCCCGTGGCGGTGGGCGGCGACGGCACCATCCACGAGGTCGCCATCGGCTGCCTGCGCCGCGGCTTCACCATGGGACTGGTGCCGACCGGTTCCGGCGACGACTTCGCATTCGCCCTCGGCGTCGACCGATTCGACGTCGACGCCGCGGTGCGTACGCTCACCAACGGCCACGTCCGCCAGGTGGACGTCGGCGTCGTGAACGGCGAGCAGTTCGTGAACGGTTTCGGAAGCGGTTTCGACGCCGACGTGGCGCGCCGCATCGAGCACGCGCCGCGGCTCTACCGTGGCTTGGGCCGTTACCTCTTCGGCATCGTGACCGCCATGCGCGACTTCGCGCTCCGCGAGGTGCAGGTATCCGTCGACGGCCAGGAGGTGCACGACGGGCCGGCCTTGATGGTGGGGGTGCAGAACGGGCCGCGCGCCGGCGGCTCCTTCCTGTTCGCGCCCACCGCCAGCACCGACGACGGCCAGCTCGACGTCGTGATCGCGGGCCGCTTCGGCCGCGCCAGCACCCTCGCGCTGCTACCGAGCCTCATGCGCGGCCGCCACCTGGGCCACCCTCGCATCCGTCTCCACCGTGGCCGCCAGGTGCGCGTGCGGTGGTCGGCGCCGGTGGTGGCGCATGCCGACGGCGAGGGCTTGGGCGACCAGGCGGCCTCCTTCGACGTGTGCCTGGAGCCCGCCCGCTTGACGGTCCTCGCACCGAAGCCCGGCTGAGCCCGGCTGAGGGCGTCTCGGCCGGCGCCGCGGCTTCGGCCGCGGCAGAAGAACCTCACGAAAGCGCGCGCCCCGGCCTGCGAGGACCGGGGCGCGCTGTCGTCGAGTCTGGATCAGTTCAGGCGATCAGAAGTCGACGCGGTAGGAGACGCGGAACTGCTGCGCGGAGCGCTCGCCGAGCACCGTGTCGGACGTGCTGTACACGCCGTAGGCGAAGACGAGGTCGCGGTAGTCCCACTCCACTTCCCAACCCTGGGTCGTGGTGGATTCGCCGCCGCGGTCGGCATCGACGCCGACGCCGGGGACCGCACCGACGCCCGGCGTGGCGAAGGTGGTCACGTTGGTGCCGGTGTACTGGCCGTAGCGGCCGCTCAGGGTCGAGAACTCGCCGAAGAGGAACTCGTCGAGGACGAGGCCCACGCTCCACTGCAGTTCGGTGGCAGTGAAGGTACCGGCGGTGTTCTCGGCACCGTAATCGGTGCTGCGGAAGTTGACCGCGGCCACCAAGCTGGGCTTGACGATGCCGAAGTCGAAGGCCGAGGTCTGCAGGCCGGTGCCGGCGATCAGCTCGTTGTACTGCGACCGCGTGGCGCGGTTGTCGTCGAACATCTGGTAGCCGACGTAGGGCTGCAGGGCCACGAAGCCGATGTCGAGCTCGTACTCGACGAGGGCTTCGAGGTCGCTGCCGCTGAAGTCCTCGTTGAAGCGGCGGTAGCTGACTTCGATGTCCAGGTTGCGGATGAGCGCGTTGTCGGCGCCACCGTCGTGGACCAGCGCGACACCGAACTGGGTCTCGTAGTCGCCGTCCATGTAGTCGTAACCCTGGGACTCGCGCACGAAGCCGTCGTTGTCGTCGGCGGTGACGCCGTTGACGGAGACGGACTCGAACCAGCCCTCGACCGAGAAGCCGACGAACAGGTCGACGTCGGCGTAGACACCGAAGGCGGTGACGGAGTCGTCGGCTGCGGTGCTGTAGTTGTCGAAGAAGGCCGTCACGTCGAGGATGAACAGCCCGAGGCTGCCCTCGACGCCGAAGCCAGTCTGGTCAAGCGCGAAGGGGAAGTCGTCGGAGGCGTCGCCGGGCGAGCTGAAGATGCCGTCCCAGCCCGCGTTGACGTCGCGGAAGTTACCGGCCAGCGAGTTGAGGATCGGCAGCGAGCCACCGTCGACCATCGCCTTGACGAACAGCACGCTGGTGTCGTCTTCGGTGTTGGCGGCGTACTCGAAGTCGAGGTCGACGAGGCCGAGCAGGCCCACGGAGCCGTCGAGGCCCCAGACCAGCGTCTCGACGTTGTCGTCGAGGACGTCGTCCTTGTCCAAGGTGTTGACCGCGCTGCGGGCCAGCGAGAAGCCGCCCGAGAGCTGCACGGCGTCGCCGAGGCTGGGGGCCATGGTGCCGCGGATGGCGGTGCGGTTGGTGGTGCCGTCGTTCGCCGGGTCGGTGTAGGCGATCCACAGCTTGGGCGACAGGAAGGCCAAGAAGTCGGGCGAGCCGACGCGGGCCAGGTAGCCGACCTCATCTTCGATCACGAACACGTACGGCGTGAACGTGACGTCGACGTCGTCACCGAACTCGAACTCGAGCGGCTCGGAGCCGATCGGGTCGAAGTGGGTGGTGACGCTGCGGACGCGCAGCACGTAGCCGGTGAAGGGGTCGCCGTCGACGTCGACGAGCGGGGTGCGGACGAAGTCCAGGTCGGCCACGGCCGAGAAGGCGTCGAGGCCGCGCGGGTGGCTGGTGCCGTCGAAGGCCTGGTTGCCGATCACGCTGATCGACAGCGTCGAGCTGAAGCCGCTGGGGGCGGTGAACTCGCGCAGCTCCTGGGCCGGGTTGGCGCGGGTGGCGCCGGTGCTCAGGAAGGAGCGGCCCATGTCGCGGTCGAAGCCGATGCCGTAGACGCGGTCGACGTCGAAGCCGCAGTCGGCGACGCAGTCGGCGAAGCGCACGACGTTGTACGTCAGCGAGATGCTGCCGCTGATCTGCAGCGCAGTGCGCTCGAGGGTGGCGACGCGGTCGTCGAGGTCGCTGAGCGCCTCGGCCATCGCTTCGTCGGCGGCCTCGAGGGCCGAGACGCGGTCGCGCAGGGCGACCTGCTCGCGGCGCAGGAGGATGACGAACTCGCGGATGTTGGCGATGTCACCGGCGTTGCGCTCGATGCCGGCCTCGAGGCCGGACAGGTCGACTTCGGGGATCTCGACCGGCGGCACGGCGGCGAGGCCGTCGACGCGGTCGCTGAGGATCTGCAGCGCGCGGTTGAGCGCGGCGATGTCGCCGGCGTTGGCGTCCCCCTCGGCCAGGGCCTGCAGGGCCAGGTCGTAGGCGGCGTCGGCGCGGGCAGCGGCGGCGTCGGCGCGGGCGCCGGCCATCTCGGCGGCACCGGCGGCGTCGCCCGCCGCGGCGCCGGCCTCGGCAGCGGCGGTGGCGGCAGCGGCGGCGGCGTCAGCAGCGGCGCCAGCGGCGGCGTCGGCGGCCATCGCCAGGGCGCGGACGTCCTCGATGGCAGCCGCGTTCGCGGCGGCAGCGTCGGCGGCAGCAGCGGCGCGGGCGTCGGCCTCGGCTGCAGCGTCGGCGGCGGCCTGCGCCAGGGCGCGGACCCCTTCGATCGCAGCAGCGTTGGCGGAGGCGGCGTCACCGGCGGCGGCCGCGGAGGCGGCAGCCGCCTCGGCAGCGTCGGCGGCAGCAGCGGCGCTCTCGCCCGCGGCCATCGCCAACTCGCGCACGGCCTCGATGGCCTCGGCGTTCATGGCCGCAGCGTCGAGGGCCTCGCCGGCACGGGCGTCGGCCGCTTCGGCGGTGGCTTGGGCGGTGTCGACGGCGACGCGCAGCGAGGCGACCTGGTTCTGCAGGTCGCGCAGGGCGGTCGGGTCGGCCATCTCCGCCTCGAGGGCGGCGAGGGCATCTTCGAGCGCGCTCAGGCGCGCGCTGTCGGCGGCCACGTCATCGCTGATGCCAGCGATGGCGCTCTCGGCCGCGGCGAGGCGCACGCCCTGGGCCGCCACGTCGGAGGCCAGGTCCTGCAGCGCACCGCGCACGCCGGCGAGTTCGGCCTCCATGTTGGCGTCGACGACGGCGAGGAGCCGGCTGATCACCAGGGCGGCCTGATAGCGGGTGAAGGCTTCGTTACCGCGGAAGGTGCCATCGGGGAAGCCGATGACGATTCCGAGGTCGGCGATCTCTTCGACGGCGTCGCCCGCCCAGTGGTTCACCGGGATGTCCGGGAACGCCTGGGAGAAGGCCATGCCACCGACGAGCGTTGCCGCCAGGAGCGTGATGAGGATTCGGTTCATGTGTGTACCCCTTGAATCGATGTGTCGAACGCGACCCAGGGGCCATCCGTGCCGTTGCGGGGGAGTGTCCGTGTTTCCTCGCCACCGCGGTCGGTCACGGTCGACCATCCGGGTCCGAACCTCGGGGCCTCGCTGACGCCGATTCAAGGGAAGCACCTCCTTCCGTGCGACGCCAGACCGCCCGTCGGTCCGTTCCCGAGTATCTCACACGCGGAGGCAGGGTGTCAACCGGCATGAACGGGCGATGAGAGGGCACTTGCCCCGTCTGGGACGCTACGACGCGGCCTCGTGAAGCATGTCACTCACGATTTGCTCATGAGAGAGCAAGGGTGCTGTCCCTGACGCGTCCAGGCCTCTCATGTCTGCCATGGAAGGGGGCGGAACCCGTCAGGCACGGTGGTAGGGGTGCCCCCGCATCAGGCTGGTCAGACGGTAGAGCTGCTCGAGCAGCACCACCAGCGCCACCTCGTGCGACAACGTCAGCGGCGACAACGACCAGCAGTCGTCCACCTGGTCGCGCAGGCTCGAATCGACCCCGTCGGCCGCACCCAACAGGAGCGTCAAACGCCCCTCACCGCGCTGCTCGAGGGCGCCCACGTGACGGGCCAGCGCGGGCGTGGTGAAGCGTCTGCCGCGCTCGTCCAGGAGCACGCTGCGCCCTCCGGCGCCACGAGCGGCTGCCAACAGCGTGGCCGCATCCGCCCGACGCCGCGCGGCGACCGTCGCCGCGCGCGAGGCCTTCAGGCTCCGCAGTTCGAGCCCACCGGCGAGCCCGTCGAGGCGTGCACGGTAGCGCTCGACCGCCGCAGCGAAGGGACCGCGGTCGTGCCGCCCCATGATCACCACCAGGTACCGCACGCGTCAGTCGGTCTCCTCGCCCTCGCGTCCGGCGCACTGCACCTCGTCGGCCCCGCCGGCGCGAGGCCCCGGCAAGCGCAGCTTGCGCCAGAGTTCGTCGCGACGCGTACGGCGCATGCCGAGTGCCACGAGCGACGCTTCCAGGCGGGCCGGATCGAGCGCAGCGCGCACCGCCTCAAGCTCGCTGCGCGACAGCGTCTCGGCGTGGAGCACGTGCTCCTCGAAGGTCTCGAAGGAGAGCGGCGCCACCGCCTGGACGCAGCGGGCGATGGCGTCACCGTAGGCGCGGATCTCGTACTGGGCATGCCAGTCGAGCCGCAGGCGCAGGAAGTGGAAGAGGTTGTTGAGATCGATCTGCCAGTACATCTCGGTGTAGAGCGAGAGCGGCAGGTTGATGCGTGCCAACTCGCGTGCGATGCCGTCCTCGAGCAACCCCTCGTAGGCGCCGTAGGTCCGTTCCTGGCCGGCGCGCAGCGCCGCGATGACGCGCTCGCGCAGCGCTGCCGGCACCTCGGCCTCCGCCGATCCCTGCTTGTTCTGCGCCGACTGGAAGCGCACCTCGCCGGGACGGGGCAGGTAGAACTCGTCGCGCATGACGCTGTAGCGGCCGCTGATCTCGTTCACCCGGGCGGTACGGTGCCGGATCCACTGGCGCGCGACGAAGATCGGCATCTTGACGTGGAAGGTGAGGATCACTTGCTCGAACGGGCTGGTGTGGCGATGGCGCAGCAGGTAGTCGATGAGCGCACGATCCTCGCGCACGGTCTTGGTGCCCTCGCCGTACGACACGCGCGCCGACTGCACCACCCGGGCGTCGCCGCCGAGGTAGTCGACGAGCCGCACGAACCCGTGGTCGAGCACGTCGAGGCATTGATCCAGCAACGCTTCGGCCGCCGGGACGGTGATGTGGGCCATGGCCGGCATCCTACCGAAGCGGCGTCGCGGTAGGTGCGCCCAGGCGCGAGGCGTCACCCCAGGTCGAGCAGGTCGTCGGGCAACAGCTCGTCGTGCGCGCGCTGCACCGCCGGCAGCAGCGACACCAGGCTGACGGTGTCCGCCAGCACCTGCTCCAACGACGTGAGCGAGGCGTCCTCGCCGCTGGCGAAGCTGCTCACCACGTGACGCTCACCCACCACCACGTTGGCGTCGGCAAGGCCGCGCTCCACCAGCAGCCGCCGCAGCACCCCTCGCACCGGTGTCGTCAGGAGCGCTGCAGCGCCGTCGACCTCACGCGCGTACACGCTGACCGCGCCGTCGAAGGCGGTGTCGCGCGGGAGTTCGACCCGCACCGCCCCGCTGCGGCTCGCCTGCAACGACTCCAGCACCTTGTCCTGCCGCGGCAGGGCGCGGAAGGCGTGGCGGGCAATCACCTCGTCGCTGCGCACCAGGCAGTAGCTGCGCAACTGCCGCACCACCCCGCTGGGCCCGCGACGCTCTCGCAGCGCGTCGAACACGTACACGCTCGGCAGGCCCTCACGGCGCAACAGGTACACCGGGTCGAGTGCGGCGCCCTCGAGGTCCAGCCAACGCCGGATGCGCTCCGCGCGATCGGAGGCGTCGCGCAACTCCAACCGCGCAGCGAACGCGCGCCACGGCTCGGCGCGGGGCCCTTCGGGCACTGGCCGACGGAAGAACACGCCACCGTCATAGCAGATGCGCGCCGCCTGCGGCGCCGATACCGCACGCACGGGGCGCCGCTGCCGCGCCGCGGCAGCGGGCCATCATGCCGGCAGCGACGCGCTCGGGGCGTCGCGCAGGGGTTGCAGCCGACGCTGCCGCGTTAGACGTTGAAACCGAACATGCGCATCTGCTTCTTGCCGTCATCGGACATCTTGTCCATACTCCACGGCGGCGACCACACGAAGGTCACCTCGACCTTGTTGACACCGTCGACCTTCATGCAGGCCAACTCGGCATCCGCCTGGATCATGTCCTGCACCGGGCAGCCCATGCTGGTGAGGGTCATCTCGATGGCGACGTCGCCCTCAGGCGAGACCTCGAGGTCATAGATGAGACCTAAGTCGACGATGTTGACCGGGATCTCCGGATCGCGGACCACCTTGAGGGCTTCCAAACACTGCTCGCGCACGCCATCGATATCCACCATGAGCACGTACGGTAGCAGGCGCGGCGCCGCTCAGGCGTCGTCCACGTCGTCAGCGTCGTCCGCAGCCGGCGCCGGACCGGCACGGCCACGCAAGAGCGCGTCCTCGGCCTCGGCGATGTCGGCGGCGAGCTCGTCGCGCACCAGTACCACCCGCTCGCGCACGCCCTCGAAGCCTTCGGCCAGCTGCGCCTCGAGCCCGTCCAAGCGCGCCTCGAGGCGTGCCTCGCCACCTTGCTGCAACCCCTCGAGGGTCGCCCGCAGCGCATTGATGCGGCCGTCGATCTCCTGCGCGAGGGCGTCGATCTCGGCCGAGCGGGTGCGTTCGGCCGCGGCCCGCGCCTCCTCCAACCGCCGCTCGAGCGCATCGACCCGCCGCAGCGCCCGGGCCTGGTCGAGCAACCCGGCCAGCAGCAACACCAAGGCCGGCAGTAGCGCTACGACGAGCACCAGCCAGCCCACGGCCGTCTCCACCGTGGCCAGCAGAAACTCCAGCCGCAACGGCGTTCGCATCGACTCCCAGTTCAGTGCCGCGACGAGCGCGCCGAGGACTAGCAGGACCGTGAGCAACAGCAGTCGACCGCGCATGCTCGCGAGCCTACCACCCTCCGGGTCGCTGCCTCGCGCTCAGGCGGTCGTGGCTCGCCCGCCCGCGTCCCTCGTGCCACGGCGGGCGCCTGGTACCCGGCCCACCGGGCGCCCGACGGCGACGCCGGCGCCGCGGCTCCACAACCACCACTCGGCGAGCAGCAGCACCGCCACGAGCGCCAGCAGCCAGGCCGCAAACGGCGTCGGTCGCTCGACCGCGAGCAGCGGCGAGGGTTGCTCCAGGTCGTCCGGCCCAGCGCCGGGCAGGCGCGTCTGGGCGATGCTCAACAGGCTCGCCGTGACGCTCCGGCCGCCCACCTCGGCCGGGCCGGGCGTGGTGATGGGCGCGCCGTCGTCCCCGGCGCTGCCGAGCGGCACCCGCGC
The DNA here is from genome assembly GCA_003567075.1 of Trueperaceae bacterium. Classification (GTDB taxonomy): domain Bacteria; phylum Deinococcota; class Deinococci; order Deinococcales; family Trueperaceae; genus CSSed10-48. The sequence continues at coordinate 12,742 of PXAU01000250.1, read as the reverse complement.
CGCGCCGCGGAAACGGTCGAGGACGTTCGCCATGAGCGTCGGGAAGGCCGGCCGGAAGACCAGGTCGGTCTGGCTGGGGGGCACCATGAACTGCAGCACCCGGCCGCGCTGGTCGTCACGCCAGCGCAGGACCGGCCGTAGATCGGTGGCGCGCGCCAGCACCACCCAACCCGGCTCGTCGGGCGGGAGCTCGGCGCCGTCGGCGCGCGGCGGGAGCCCGACCACCACCTCGCGCAGGTCGACGAAGCGCAGCAGCGCGTCGGTCCGGTCCCAGCTGCCGATGCCGACGTACTCGGGCCGCTCCAGCGGCGCCGGCAGCAGAATCAGGTCGCCCGCCGGCGCATCGTCGGGCTCGACGCCCGTCAGCACGCGCACGTCGGCCGGCGCGGTGCGGGCCAAGCCCGTCAGTCGCGTCTCCACCCCAGGCACGGCGCGCAGCGCCCGCAGCACGCTGTCGACGTCGCTGTCCACCACCACCGTGAGCGGTCGCTGTCCGGCGTAGGCGACGTCGTCGAGCGCCAAGGCGTCCGACGCCGGGAGGCCCGTCAGCCGTGCCTCCACCACCCCGGATGCCACGTCGATCGGGAACGTGACGCTGGCCAGCTGACCCGACGGCACCAGCAGCTCGGTCGAGGCGAGGAGCGCGCCGTCCTGGCGCAGCTCCACCCCCACCGAGCGAGGTCCGACCGCGTTCGACGCCACCGCCACGAAGGCCTGCTGGATGCCTAGATCGAAACCGACGATGCCGATGTTCTCACCGCTGCCGCCGACGTCGACGCGCGTGACGCCCTCGCGCGCCGGGCCGGGATCGTCGCTGACGAGCGCGACCCGAGCCCGCTCGGCCTCGTCTCCGCGAGCCAGGTCGCGCGCCAGCGCCAACGCGCGCTCGAGGTCGGCACTGCGGTCACCGACCGCCAGGCCATCAAGCGCTTCCTCCACGGCGGCGCGATCGCGCGTGAAGGGGAGCGCCAGGCGCGGCTCCGCGCCAGCGCGCACGAGCGCCACGCCCCCGGCCTCGGCCGCCAACGAACGCACGGCCTCGCGCGCACGCTCCAGCCGAGCTCCCTCGGGGTCCAGCGCCGCCATGCTGGCCGAGGCATCGACCACCACCACCAGATCCGGCGGGCCCTCGAGGCGCAGATCCGGCTGGGCCAACGCCAGCGCCGCCAAGGTCACCGCCAACAGCTGCAGCAGCAGCGACCACGTGGGTGAGAAGCGCCGCCGCCGTTCGGCCACCTCGCGGGCCTGCTGCCACAGGAAGAGCGCCGAGACGTCGAGCCGACGGGTGCGCGCGCGTAGGAAGTGGAGCAGCACCACCAGGGGCAAGGCCGCCAACAACCACAGGAACGCAGGGGCGCCGAAGCTGAGCATCAGCGTTGCGGCTCGGTGCCGCGGGGGACGGCAAGGGCAGGGTGGGCTCGGTACACTCCGTCGAAGCGTACCGCGCCTTCGCGTGCGCCCGCGTCGGCCGTCGTCGGCCGAGGGTGCGGCCGGCGCGGCCACGCCCACCGAGGAGGAACGTATGCAGACCCACCCCTCACCCCTGCCGATCGGCAGCGTCGCCCCCGACTTCGACCTCCCGGCCACCGACGGCTCGCGCGTGCGCCTCGCGGACCTGGACGCCGAGGTGTTCGTGTACGTCCAGGGCTGCAATCATTGCCCCTACGTCGTCGCGTACGTCGACCGGCTCAAGGCCTTGGCCGAGGCCTTCGCTCCGCGCGGCGTAGCCTTCGCGATGGTCAACTCGAACGACGCCGCCACCTATCCCGACGACGACTTCGAGGCCATGCAGGCCTTCGCGCGCGAGCACGCGCTGTCGTTCCCCTACCTGTGGGACGAGGCCCAGCGCGTGGCGCAGGCGTACCGCACGTTCCGCACGCCAGAGTTGCTCGTGTTCGACCGCGAGCGCCGGCTGCGCTATCACGGCCGCATCGACGACTCGCCCAAGGACCCGGCGGCGGTGACGAAGGAAGACCTGCGTGAAGCGCTCGAGACGCTCCTGGCCGGCGGCGAGGTGGCCGAGCCCGAGACCTGGGCGGTCGGTTGCACCGTCAAGTGGAAGCCCGAGAACGTCCCCGTGATCGGCTGAGGCACGACTGGCGCAACGCGCGTCGCGCAGCTACGCGGAGCGCCCGCAGCTACGCGGAGCGCGTGCGCATCACCACCAGCAGACCGCCGCCGGCGTTCTCGAGCGTGTGCTCCGCGCCAGCGGCGAGCGACCCGAGGACGCCCTTGCGCAGCCGTGTGGTGCCGTTCGGTTCGCGCACCAAGGCCTCGCCCTCGAGCACCTGGTACACGCAACCGCTCGGGTCTGGTGTCTCTTCCAGGCGCTGCCCTGCCTCGAAGCACAGCAGTTCGACCACCAGATCGTCGTGTTCGACCAGCGTGCGGCGCTGGACCTCGCGCAGCGAGAAGTGGCGAGCGTCGGCGATGGGATGGGTCTGCACGGATGACCTCCTGGGACGGCGGAGCGCGATCGCTCGCCGGACGGGGCGTCGGGGACGACGTCCTTCCATCCTACGACGCGATGCGCCGTGTGGATAATCGCCCGCATCTGTGGATAACTCAAAGGTTCTTGACATTCAGCGCTGTATCTGGTAGGCGCGTTCACCTCAGTGCTGCGCAGGAATCGCCGTCCAGCGCGGGTCTTCTCGTTTTGACCCCTCCAGAGCGTCGCTCCTGATCGCCAGCGGCGCCTTGTCCACAGCGCTGTGGAAAACTCGAGAGACCTGTGGAGAACGACGCGAGCCGCGTCAGCGCGCCGCCTTCGCGGCTGCCACGAAGTGCCGGAGCGCGGCGTGGTCCTTGATCCCGGCTACCGACTCGACGCCACTGGCGACGTCGACCCCTGTGGGGTCGAGCGCCTGCACCGCCGCAGCCACGTTGGCAGGTGTCAACCCGCCGGCCAGGAGCCAAGGGCCAGGCAGGTCGCGCAGCCGACCGGCCGCCGACCAGTCGAAGGCTTCGCCCGATCCGGGTCGCAGACCGTCCAGCACCAGCGCATCCACGGGCCATGCAGCCAGCGCCCCGAGCGACAGGCCGGGCTGGTACGCCAAGGCCCGCAACACCGCGACCCGGTCCCGGAAGCTCCTCACGAAGCCCGCTTCCTCGCTTCCATGGAACTGCACCGCGCCCAGCCGCAGACGCGCGATCGCCTCGTGCACGAAGCTTGCCGGGGCGTCCACGACGACCCCGACGCGCTGCACGAAGGGACCCAAGGGCGCCAGCACCGTCTCGGCCGCAGCGAGCCCCAGCCGGCGCGGCGAACGCGCCCACAGGATGACGCCCACCGCATCGGCGCCGGCCTCCTCGGCTGCGACGGCGTCTTCAGGTCTGGTGACGCCGCACACCTTCACCCGCACCGCGCCGCGCGAAGGCCTTGGCTCCAGGGCTTCAGGCACGTGTCCCAGCACCTCCGCGAACCGCCGCCTAGAACGCGTCTCGGACCAGCGTCACGCGGGCCCGCTCGACCGCACCTCGCACCAGGGCGGCGTCGAACCGTGTCGGCGCGTCGTGCCACCCGCGACGCGCGAGCCACGCCGCAGCCGCGCGCCTGAGGCGAGCCCGCTTGCGCCCGTCGACGCTCGCCGCGGCACCGCCGTGCGTGGTCACCCGGCGATACCGCACCTCCACGAACACGATGGTGCCGCCGTCGTCCATTATCAGGTCGAGCTCGCCATGGCGCGAGCTCACGTTGCTCGCCAAGGTACGCCAGCCGCGCCGCTCGAGCCAACGCTGGACACGCGGCTCCGACCAGTGCTTCGGCCAGCCCGAGGCGCCGCCCACGGCCTCACCCGAGGCACCCTCCACGGCATCGGCCACGGCACCGTCCACGGCATCGGCCGTGAGACCCGCCGCACCCCCATCGCGTGCGGCCGGGGATGCCGTCACCGCGCCACCACCTCGACGCGCGACGCGTCGGCCCACAGCCCCTCCAGGTCGTAGAAGCTGCGCGCCTCCGGGTTCATGATGTGCACCACGAGCGCTCCGTAATCCATGAGCAACCAGCGCTGCGGCGGCCCCTCGACCCCGCGCGGACGGTGGCCTTCGCCCCGCAAGCGCTCGTGCACCGCCTGCTCCAACGCCTGCAGCTGCAGGGTCGACTCGCCCGTGGCGATCACGAACCAATCCAAGCTGTCCGAGACCCCGCTGAGATCGAGGACCGCGATGTCCTTCGCGCGCTTGTCGTCGAGCGCATCGACGACGAGCTGAACCTCGGTGGGAACGGGAACCGCCTGGACCGGATCGCTCATGGGATACCTCCGAAAGGGGCGTCCGCGAGGCCGGCCAGCTGCTCAGGCGTGCCGCCGGCACCGGGCTCGGAGGCGTCCTCGCCCAGCGCCAACTGCAACGCCACCTGGCGCCCCTCGACGAACGGGAGTCGGTCGACCTGCTGTTTGCCGACCCCGAGGAGGTCAGCATAGTAGTCCGCGTCCAGCCAGTGCGGCGCGGTGGAGAGCACGCGCGTGGGTGCCGGATCGAGGGCCGCGTTGCTCAGCAGCAACGAGGTCTCGGGCACCCCCATGGCCACGAGGCGCTCGGCGTAGCGCTCCTCCAGCCCCTCGCGACCGGAACGGTTGACCACCTGGATCAGCGCCTCTGGCGCCTCGGCCAGGACCTGCGCGGTCCCACCGAAGGTATCGGCCAGGAAGCGATCGACGGCGGTGCGGTCGACGAGCAGGCGCGAGTCGGTCTCGAGCTCAATCACCGGCAGCGTGGCGGCCTGGATGCGCAGTCGCGGGAGCCGCGGCAGCACCTCCCTCACCAGCGCTGGCGTAGCGTTGGTCTCCACCTCCTCGAAGAACGTCTCGATGAGCGCCGGCACGCGCGCGATCGCGCCCAGATGGAGGTCCCGCACCCGCGCGAGCATCGCGTGCGCCAGCATCTTGATGCGATCCAAGCGGTCGAAGTCACCGCGTTGCGTCTGTCGGTACCGCACGAAGTGGGACGCTCGTTCGCCATCGAGCACCTGGACACCGGGGCTCAGATCGATGAACAACCCGGCGGCCCGATCGGTGTAGCGCATCGCGTGCGGCACGTTGACCTCGACGCCGCCCACGGCGTCGACCAAGCCCACGAAGATGTCGAGGTTGATGATCACGTGGTAGTCGACGGGGACCCTGAGCACGTCCTCGACGGCGCGGCGTAGACCGTCGGCCCCCCGACGGACGAAGATCGAGTTGAGTCGGCCGTTCCAACCCTCCATCCAGAGGTCGCGCGGCAGGGCGATCATGGTGACGTCATCGTTGACCACTTGGACGTACAAGACGGTGTCGGTGTTGGCGCCGTCGGGACTGCGCGGACCGGTGTAGCGCCACCCCACGATCGCGCCGTCGGCCCCGTAGATCGGCACCGAACAGCCCTCGCAGTCGAGGTAGAGCGGCTCCCGTCCCGCGACCACGAAGCTGGCCGTGAAGTCGGTCTCGGCGACGCCCAGCAGTTCACGCTGGCTCACGGTGAGTTGGCTGCGCGCCACGTCACGCGTGAGCCAGAAGCCGGCCAACCCCCCGAACGCCAACAGCACACCCAGCGCCTGCACGCTCCACGCCAGGCGGCGGGCGCGTCGCGCGGGATCAGGTGGGCTGGTCTTCGAGCGCTTCATGGACCTTCAGCGTACGCGGGTGAACGGTCTTCCCATGGCTGCGCAGGTAGCGAACCTTGTTCGCCAAGGCCCGCCGATAGGCGCGGTCGAGGTCGCGCATGGCCAACTCGCGCACGTCGCCGTTGACGCCGCGACCCGGCTCGGAGACGTCGGCGATGTAGACCGCCATCGCCACCCGTTCGCCCGGCCGCGGCCCGCACACGTGCTGCTCGATGGCGTCGAGCCCCCGCCCGTCGGTGACGCCCCAGGCGATCGCGATCGCGCGGCCGGCCCGTCCGTGCAGCGCAAGCGGATGCTCACGCTCCATGGCGTGCTCGGGTGGCGCCAGCTCCATCAGACGCTCCACCGGCAGGTCGCGCGCCACATCGTGCAGCACGGCCGCCAACGAGGTGGCGCGACGCTCACCCCGATCGAAATCGTTGGCGATGGCGATCGTCTCGGCCAAGGCGGCGACGCGAAGCACGTGGGCGAAGCGCTCCTCGCTCATCATCATGCGCACGCGCTGGCAATAGGGCGCGATGCTTGCGCGCTCGCACGGTCCGCTGACCGGGAACGGCACGTCTGCTTCGGCGCGGCGGAGGGGAGTCGTGGCATCGCTCATCGGGGTGCTCGGCACCCGACGGTGCCGGTTTCGAAAGGCTACCACGCGTCCCCCCGTACCTCGTGAGCGATAGGCCGCAACCTACGCCATCAGTCGCAATCACGTCGTGGACCGGTCACACGCTGCGCACCGGCATCGTCCGGTGGCTCGTCTCCCAGCCCCGCATCGCCGTCGTCCGCGTGCTCGGCCTCCTCGGCCTCGACGCGATCCAGCGCCTCCACGTAGCGCCTCTCGGCGGCCCGAAGCGCAGCCGCCTCGCTCCGCACCGCCGAGCGCGCGCCAGCCTGATCGACGTCGTCGTCGAAGTACTCGAAGACGGCTCCGGCGATGGTGACGTCGTCGCCGTTCTCGGCGCCGGCCCGTCGAAGCAGCGCGTTCACCCCCGAAGCGGCGAAGTGGTGCTGCAGGTACGCCACCGCGTCGCGGTTGCTGGTGTCGAAACGTGCCACCACGGCTTCGAGGTCGCGGCCCCGCACCACCCAACCTGACCCCGACGGATCGCGTTCCACCCGCACCGGGTCGGCCACCACCCGCCGCGGCGCGTGCGCCGCTGCCGGCGGCGGCGAAGGCCGCTCCGGCAGCAACTCGAAGAGCACCCGGCGGAGTTCGCCAAGACCGGTCGCGGTGAGCGCCGACACGCGTAGCAGCGGCAGTCCGAAGCCGGCGGCCTCGGCCTCGACGGCGTCGACCTCGTCCACCTCGAGCAGGTCGATCTTGTTGAGGACCACCAGCGCCGGCCGTTGCAGGAGGGTGGCATCGTGCGCCTCGAGCTCGCGCCGCAACGCGTCGAGCGTGGCGACCGCGTCGTCGGTCACGTCGAGCACGAACACCAGCAGGCGCGTGCGGGCGATGTGGCGCAGGAAGTCGAGACCCAAGCCGCGACCCAGATGGGCGTCCTCGATGATGCCGGGGATGTCGGCCATGGTCAGCCGCTCGGCGCCCGCGTCGTCCTCGCGCTCGACCACACCGAGGTGCGGATGGAGCGTGGTGAAAGGGTAGTCCGCCACGCGCGGTCGGGCGTTCGACAGGGCTCCCAGCAGGCTCGACTTACCGGCGTTGGGGTAGCCGACGAGCCCGACGTCGGCGATGGTGCGCAACTCGAGCCGGAGCCGCCGGCGCTCGCCGTTGGTACCCGCCTCCGCGAACCGCGGCGCTTGCCGCCGAGAACTCGCGAAGGCGGCGTTACCACGTCCCCCCTGACCGCCCGCGGCCACCAACAGGCGCTCGCCCACGCGCACCAGGTCACCGAGACGCTCGCCGCTGTCGAGGTCGACCACGATGGTGCCGACGGGGACGGGCAGCGTCAGGTCGGCCCCAGCCGCACCGGCGCGCTCGCGGCCCTCCCCCGGCCGCCCAGAGCGCGCCTTGTACGTGCGCCGATGGCCGAGCGAGTCCAGCGAGTTGAGATCGTCAGCGGCTTCGAGCCAGACGCTCCCGCCGGCGCCGCCGTGACCGCCGTCAGGACCGCCCTTGGGCACGTACTTCAGACGCAGGAACGACATCGCGCCGTCGCCACCGCGGCCCCCCTGGGCGTTGATCTCGATCACGTCACGAAACGGCATGCACTCGACTCCTCCGGCTCGGCCGGCCAGGCCACCGACGCGAACACGCGGTCACGGCTGGCCGCGACCGCGTGCTGACGACATCAGGTTACGTCGGCTCCGGTTGGAGCCGCGGGTCAATCGGCCGCGATGGCCTCACCCGCCGCCATGTCGACGCTCACGAAGCGACCCATGCGGCCCTTGTCCTGGAACCGTACGACGCCGTCACGCAGCGCGAAGATGGTGAAGTCCTTGCCCAGGCCGACGTTCCGGCCGGGCTTGAAGCGCGTGCCGCGCTGGCGGACCAGGATGTTGCCGGCCACGACCGTCTCGCCGTCGAAGCGCTTCACGCCGAGGCGCTTGGAGTGGCTGTCGCGCCCGTTCTTGGAGCTGCCGACGCCTTTCTTGTGAGCCATGTCAGGTCTCCTTCGGGGGGCGCAGGATGCGGCTCGCGATCTCGCGGGATCACCACGTGATCCCGAGCGATCAGGCCTTGATCCCGGTGATGCGCACTTCGGTGTACGACTGTCGGTGACCGAGGTGGCGGCGGTAGTTGGACTTGGCCTTGAACTTGCGGACGTGGATCTTCTCGCCACGCCCGTGGGCGACGACCTCGGCGGCGACGATCGCGCCGTCGACGCGCGGCGTCCCGACAGCGACCTGCTCGCCACCGAGCACCAGGACGGGAAACTCGACGGTGGCGCCGGGCTCGGCCTCGAGCTTCTCGAGGCGCACGACGTCACCCTCTCGGACGCGGTACTGCTTACCGCCGGAAGCGATGATGGCGAACATGCTGCTCCAACCTCCGATGCCCGGACGCTCGACGGGGCCGTAGCCGGGGCGCGAACGTGAATGTGTGCGCTGTCGAGCGCGATCGGGAGAAACCACCGCGAGCGGCGTCTGCAGGCACGCGGCAGCGCGCCGCCGGGCAGCGGCGCTCCAGAAAGAAGATGCTAGCAGACGGCTGCCAGTTGGCGCAAGCGCTCATGGTGCCGCCCGAGCGATCACGGCGCCGCCCGAGCGCTCACGGCGCCACCCGAGCGCTCACGGCGCCACCAGCGACAGGCTCGCCAGCACCAGGAGCCACACCGCCACCAGCACCGCCATGCTCAGGCCGACGTCGCGGTTGTGCCGCTCGATGCGGCTGCGGGTCTCGAGCACCAACTGCTCGCGTTCGTCCTCGTCGATCCGTCCGACACCGACTTCGCGTGCGAGCCGCCAACTGGCGTCGAGCCGGGCGGCCGCGCGCTGCACCGCTCGCACCAGCGAGCGCGAGGCCGCGATGCTCGCCCGTTCGAGCCGCAGCCACCACACGACGGAGCGGCGCCTGCCGCGCCGCGCGGCCGCCACCAGTCCCAGCACGCTCGGGCGCCGCCGCGGCGCTGGCGGGCGAGCGTCCGAGGCGCGGCGCCCGGGCGTTCCCAGGAGCGTTCCGAGGTGGTATCGGACGTCCTGCAGGATGCGCTGATGGACCGCGGGTGCCGGCTCGTCGGGCGCGGGCGCGTCCCTGCCCAGCGCTCCGGTGGCGGCCCCGCCAGCGCTTGCAGCGCGCCTGCGGGCCCGCCGCTCGCGCCGGGCAGCGCGCGCCCGCTCCGCCCTCTCGCGACGAGCAGCACGGCGCGCGCGTGCCGCGCCGAGAGCGTCCCGAAGGGCGACGACACCGTCGTGCGAGACGCGGTACAGCGCCGCCACCAGCCAGTCGAGCGAGAGCCACGCAGGAAGAGCCCGCGCGTACAGCCCGGTGCGGGCGGCGATCAGATGCACGACCGTCCCGACGGCCAACGCACCCAGGGCGGCGCTCAGGTCCCCGGCGTGACCGATCGGCCCGCTCAACCACGCCGTCACCTCGCCGCTGGGCAGACCCCACCCGTCCAGTGCGGTGCGAAGCAGCGGCGCCGTGACCTGGGGACGCAGACCGAGTAGCACGACGGCTGCGGCGAGCACCGCCATCGCGGCGCGCATGGCGAGCGGCGCCTCGAGCGGCGTCCGCTCGTAGCTGGTGCGCGGGGACCCGAGGAAGGTGAGCGCCAGCAGCTTGACGAGCGCGGCAGCGGTCCCCACGGTCGTGAGGGTGAAGAGGCGCTCGGCGAGGACCAGCCCGTGGGGCTGAGCCCCGGCCTGGGCCTGGCCCATGGCGTACTCGAGCGCGTGGTGGATGACGCTCTTGCTGACGAAGCCGTTGAGCAGCGGTAGCCCGGCGATCCCGGCGACGCCCACGAGCACGAACGCGAACGTCCACGGCATGCGCCGCGCGAGGCCGCCGAGCTGCCGCATGTCGCCGCTGCCGGCGGCCACGATGACGGCGCCGATGCCGAGGAACAGCAGTGCCTTGAAGAGGCCGTGGTTGACCACGTGCAGCAGGCTGCCGGCCCAACCGATGCCGCCGCGGTCACCGAGATACGCCGCCGCCCCCACCCCAGCGAGGATGAACCCCATCTGGCTCACGCTCGAGTAGGCCAAGAGGCGCTTGGCCTGGTGCTGCCAGAGCGCCATCACCACGCCGGCCAGCATCGTCGCGATGCCCCACCAGAGCACGACCAGGCCCAGGGTCTCGGCCTGCAGGAGCACCGCCGAGGCCGCCTCGACGTCGGTCCGGAAGAGGTTGCCGAGCACGCGCACGATGCCGTAGGCGCCGGCCTTGATCATCACGCCCGAGAGGAGCGCGCTGGCTGGCGCCGGCGCCGCGCTGTGGGCGTCGGGCAGCCAGGTGTGCAGACCGAGCGCACCCGCCTTGACGCCGAAGCCGAGCAGCAAGCACACCGCGGCGGCGAGGCGCAGGCCGCCGTCCGCTTCCGGCGGCAACCCAGCGGCGACGTCGCCGCCACCCATCGCGTACACGAGGAGCACGCCCGCGAGCACACTGAAGCCGCCGAGCAGCGTGAGCACCAGGAACTTCCTGCCGGCTGCCAGCGCCGCCGGGCTCCAGGTGTGGACCACGAAGAGGTACGCCACCAGCCCCAGCCACTCGAACCCCAGGTAGAGCGTCACGAGGTCGTCGGCGATCAGCACCGTCAGCATCGCGGCGAACAACACCAGGCTCGTGACGTGGTACAGCAGCGCCCGGGGCGCCGGCTCGCCTCGGAAGTAGGCCGCGGCGTGCAGGCTCGAGCAGCACCAGACGAGGCTCGCCAGGATCGCCAGCAGCGCGCTGACGCCGTCGAGCCGGTAGCGCAGCTCCCCCAGGAGCGCCGGCACCGACGCCTCGACCGAGCCGCTGGCGAGCACGCTCGGCACGAGGGCCAGCACGCCGATACCGGTCGCGAGCGCGGTGGCGGCCACCACGCCGTGGCGCACCGCCTCGGGAAGGCGCAGGCGCGGCACGAGCGCCAACCCCGCCAGCGCCGCGGCCACCAGCAGCGGCAGCGTCACCAGCAGCAGCGGCCCTGCGTGCCGCAGTGCCTCGTCGGCCACGCTACCCGCCCCCGAAGAAGCGCTCCGCCGCCAGGCGCGCAACGTCGGTCGGCAAGCCGCCGACGCTCGCCGCCAAGCCCAACACGATGGTCATCGATGCCGCCACCGCGGTCGGGATGAAGAGGCTCTTCCGGTGCTCGACGGCGTTGGCGCGTTCGGCGACGTCGGCCTCGCTCGCCCCTTCCTGCCGAGCGGGTTCGGGCTCGTCCGAGTAGAGCGCGATCGCGACCGGCAGGAGGTACCCCGCCGCCAGCAGGGCGCCCATGAGCAGCACCACCAGCGTGTACGGCGCGTTCGACTCGAGCATGCCGAGCCCCAAGTGCCACTTGCTGACGAAGCCCGACAGCGGCGGGATGCCGACCATGCCGATGGTGACGAGCACGAAGGAGGCCGACGTCACGGGTGTGCGCCGGGCGAGACCGACGAGCGAGGCCATGGTCCGACGGCCGGTGGCGTACGCGAACGATCCTGCGCAGAAGAACAGCGCGCCCTTCATGAAGGCGTGATGCACGATGTGCACGAGCGCACCCATGGTCGCGATCGGACCGAGCAGCGACAGCGCCAGCGTCACGTAGCCCATCTGGCTGATGGTCGAGTAGGCCAGGCGGCGCTTGAGGTCGTCCTGACCCAGCGCCAGCACGGCGGCGAGCACCACCGTGACGCTGGCAAGACCCCCCAGCCACGGCATCACGCCCAGGTCGCGCAGGAGCTGCACGCCGAAGACCTCGAACGTCACCCGGACCAGCCCGAAACTACCGGCCGCCACCATGACCCCCGAGAGCAGCGCCGAACAGGGCGCCGGCGCCGCCGGATGGGCATCCGCCACCCAACCATGCAGCGGCATCAACGCGGCCTTCACCCCGAAGCCGAGCGCGAAGCAGGCGAAGGTGATCAGCAGCGACACGAGGGCCGCGTCGGCAGGCAGCACGCCACCGGCGACGAAGGTCAGGTCACCGCCGATGGCGAAGGTGAGCAGCACCCCGCACAGCACCAAGCTGCCGCCCACCAGCACGTAGCCGAGGTACTTGAGCCCCGCCGCGAGCGCTGCCGGCGTCTCCTCGTGCACGACCAGCACGTACGTGAGCACCGAGAGCAGCTCGTAGAACACGAAGAAGCTGAGCAGGTTGGCTGCGAACGCGACGCCCATGGCGGCTGCCAGGCACGCCATCAGCGCGCCGAACACCCGCGGCAGGTTGGGGCCGTGCAGGTAGCCGAAGGCGTAGATGAGGGCGAGGAACCACAGCATCGCAGCGGTCGCCGCGTACATCACGCCGGCGGGATCGACCCGGAACTCGATCCAGGCCTGTGGCGTCAACTGCAAGAGCCGAAGCGTGAGCGTATCACCACGCAGCACGCCCGGCAGGAAGGCGAACGTCACCAGCGCGGTGAGAGCGCCGCACGCCAAGATGAACGGCCGGCGCCACCCGGGAGCGGCGCCCGCAGGCCAACCGAGGCAAGCGACGGCGCCGAGCAGCGGCAGGACGAGGGTGGCGAGCGGCCACCAGCTCACGATGGGCTCGTTCATGGAACAGGCGCCTCCAGACCGAAACTGATGCGTACGGCGGCCTCGGCCACCGAGGCCGGCAT
>PXAU01000342.1 GCA_003567075.1 Trueperaceae bacterium | reverse complement strand
CGGCACCTCGAACGCCAGTCGCATCGACGGCCACGACACGCCGAGGAGCCCGTCGGGGAGGCCGAGGCTGATGAACGCGAGGAACGAGAGGAGCGCGAGGAGGGTGCTGCGGGGCATCGATAGGTCTCCTGCGCCGGGCGGCAGGCTCCGCCTGCGTCGTCCTGGTGGCAGCATCGGGCCCAGCACGGTCATTCGACCGCACCAGGCCCGAGACGCGCAAGGGTCTGTCAGTGGCGCGGCAGTCGGGACCGTGGCGCGGGCTCGAGGCCGATGCGCCGCGGTGACATCGTATGGGCCGATCTCGGTCGACCGCGTGGGCGAGAGGCCAGCGACCGGCGCCCGGTCGTGATCGTCAGCCACGATGCCCTCAACCGTGTGGTCCGTCGTCTGGGGTGAGGGGTCCTCACGATCGTGCCCATCACGACCAAGGCCGATCGCGTCTACCCGTTTCAGGTGTTCCTCCTCGCCGCTGAGACCGGCCTTCTGGCCGACAGTAAAGCGCACCCAGAGCAGGTGCGCCCGGTCGACGTCGAGCGGTTGGGGGGACGCGCGATCGGCGTGCTACCGCCGGAGCGGCTCTGTCGACTCGAGGCGGCGCTCCGGCGGCGCAAGCGCTCAACATACAGTACAATAACCATATGAAGACCATCACTATCAATGTATCCGAGCCGGTGTACGCGGAGTACCGCCGCGCCGCGCGTGCCATGGGGCGCCCCACGTCGGAGTTGATCCGTGAGGCGATGGAGGCGTACCGGCGCACGCACCTCATGCCCCGAGCGGACCTTGGCCAGTTCCAACCAGTGAGCCTGGGTCGGGTCCTTCGGCCGCTGGTGCCGGGCGACGACCTGCTGGCCGAGATGTTGGACGGACGATGACGGCCGGCATCGACACGAGCGTCATGGTGGCCATCACGGTGCGCGAGCACCCCGCTCACGCGCAAGCCTGGCGTTGGTTCGCGGGCGAGGTGCGTGGCCGCGACGGCGCCATGGCGCTCGCTCCACAGGTTCTCGCCGAGTACGTCCACGTCGTGACGGATCCGCGTCGCTTCGAGTCGCCGCTGTCGATGGAGGACGCGCTGGCCGTGGCGTCGCGTTGGTGGCATGCACGCGAGTGCCGTCAGGTCGCCGCCGAAGGGGATGCGGTGGCGATCTTCCTGGACTGGATGGCCGAACATCGTCTGGGGCGGAAGCGCTTGCTCGACACGCTCCTGGCCGCGAGCTACCGCGTGGCAGGCGTGTCGCGCTTGGCGACCACGGACTGGCGCGACTTCGACGTGTTCGGCGCGTTCGAGGTGGTGCGCATCGGCGAGCGCGCCGGCTGAGCCACGGTTGCTCGGGCTTGTTGGCGCTCCGAAGCGGGGCGTAACCATGTCCGGGCTCGTCGAGGCGGGCCTACGCCGAGTGCTGGACGAACCGCGGGGCCTTCGGAGCCGCTGCCCGAGGACGCTCGAGAGGCTGCGGTCCAGCCCCGTCCCCTGGTTCCTCACCTGGGGCATCGTCTTCGAGTTCCTGCGCCTCGCTTCCGACCCACGCGTCTACCACCGTCGGTGGGCGGCGCCAATAGCGCACGCCTTCCTGGAGGCGCTACTGCGCTCCCCGAGCGCCCGCCTGCTGATCCCCACGGCGCGCCCTGCCGAGATCCTCGCTGCATCGATCGCCGACGTTCCCGAGGCGCGAGGCACGCTACTTCGCGACCTCCATGCGGCCTACCTCATGCGCGAGCACGGGGTCGGCCGGATCGTCACACGCGATCGCGGCTTCGAGGGCATAGCGAGGGTGGTACCCGACCCCCGGCTCGTGGAACGGACGAGGCCGATCGTCCCGCCGAAGCTGGCAACGGCGGACGGTGAGAACGCGCAACGCGCAGCCCGCCGCTCCTATCGCCCGTAAGGACTCGAGCGACCACCGCAAGGCATATCGTGGCCCGTCATCACGCGTCGCTTGGGCTCCAGTTGAGGAGCTCCATGCCGCGGGCGCTTCCGCTCGCGCAACGCAGGGAGGATTGGACACGATGCTTCGATTTGGCGCGCATGCCTTCGTCTGGGTCGGTGACTGGACGACCGACAGCGGCAACCACGCGATCGAGCAGGCTGGGGAGACCGGCTTCGACTTCCTCGAGATCCCCTTGCTCGATCCTGCGAGCTTCGACGCGAAGAACCACCGCGCGGCCTTGCAGGCGGCGGGGATCGACGCGACCTGCTCGCTCGTGCTGCCGAAGGACGTCCACATGCCGCAGAACCCGGAGGGCGCTAAGCGTTTCCTGATCGAGGCGCTCGACAAGGTCGAGGAGGTCGGCAGTCGCTACCTCGGGGGTTGCATCGCCTACGCCCTGGGCACCTTGACCGGGCGTCCGCCCGCGCCGGAAGAGCGCCAGACGGTCGTCGCCTGCCTGAAGGACATCGCGGTGGAAGCCGAGCAGCGCGGCATCACCCTCGCGCTCGAGGCCTGCAACCGGTACGAGACCTACCTCTACAACACGCTCTCGGATGCGCGTGACACGATCCTGCAGGTCGAGGCAGCCAACTTGAAGCTTCACGCCGACACCTACCACATGAACATCGAGGAAGAAGGTTTCTACAGGCCCATCGTCGAGACGGCCGACGTCCTCGATTACGTGCACATGAGCGAGAGCCACCGTGGCCTGGTCGGGACCGGCACGGTGCAGTGGGACGACGTGTGGCGGGCCCTCGCGGAGATCGAGTTCAAGGGCGCCCTCGTCCTGGAGTCGTTCGCGGCGATCAACCCGGACCTCGCCGCCGCGACGTGCCTGTGGCGCCCCCCCAACCAACCCTCCGAGGTGCTCGGGCGCGAGGGTCTGGCGTTCCTGAAGAGCGGCGCAGCGAAGCACGGCCTGCGTTAGGTCCGCATGCTGCTCGGTATCGACCTGGGCACCAGTGGGGTGAAGGCCCTCCTGCTCGGTCTGGACGGGACCGTGCTCGGCGAGGCGTCGCACGCGTATCCGGTTCGAGCGCCCCGGCCCGGTCGATACTGCCACCGGTTGGCGAGTTGATCGACACGCCAGTGGGTTCTGGACCCGCTGGTTGGTCGTTCGAGCCGTCGTCGTTTGAGGCTCTCGAGGTGTATGGCGGGGGCCTCCCACTTGCATTGGCGTGAGCCGATGAAGGGAGGCCACCTGCGTGATGTCGCGCCAGGCGTGCCGAGCTGCATCGTCGGCAGGATCATCCGGGGACCGGGGGTGCCGTGCATGGAGAACGATCCCTCCGCTCGTGGCACGGCGCTCAGCGAGGCAGCGTACGTCCAGGTGCTCAGCGAACTCGGCTTCGAGTGGAACCTCGGGCGGGCGAAGCGGCAGCGATCCGCGATCACAACGGGTCTTCGCGAGCGCTCGTATCAGCCGGCGAAGCTCGCCATCGACGAGGCGTGCGGAGGGTTTGAGCGTCGGATGTGTCGACGGACCTACGCTCGCCGTGGGTTCAGCCGCTGGCCGACATCAGCGGGCGCAACCGAGACATCCTGGCGTTCGACTGCGACCAGAACGAATCCGTCGTGACGAAGACGTTCGACGTGGCGGTTCCGGATCGGCTCGTATAGGCAGGCGTGCAGGAGCACGCCGTGGCGACGATCGCCGAGGCTGCGTCGGTCTCTGACCAGCGGGTGTCCTGCGCGGATTACGGCGCGTTCGCCGAAGGCGACGGACCCAAGCGGTCGCGCTCAGCCCTCGGTCTGTCCCGGTCGCACCACACCTCAGCCCCACTCCAGTCCCGCGGTCGCCCAGACGGGGATGCCGCTCAGCACGCGCCGGGGGCGGGATCGCGTCATGCGCGTGAGGCGTCGCTCCACGCGCAGGCCGACGCTCGCGAAGACCGCGCTGGTGGCATCGCTGCGTACGACGTCCGCGAACAACGGCGCTCCGTCGAGGCCGTCGGCGACCGACGCGAGCAGCGCACGGGCCGTCGTGGCGTCGTCGGCCACGAGCGGGCCCAGGTGGCGCTGCGTGCGCCCTGGGCGCACCACCGCGTAGCCGACGAGCTGTCCGCTGCGCTGGGCCAGCCAGCCGTGCGCGTGGGGCGCGCGCAGCAGCTGCATGATCAGGGCCGTCCGAGGGATACCGGTTCGGTGTGCGTCCCAGGCGGCGAGGCTCGCCGTGTCGCTGGGTTCGACGGCACGGATCTCGACGGCACGGATCTCGACGGCACGGATCTCGACGGCACGGATCTCGACGGCACGGATCTCGGCGGCGCGGACCGCGATGGCACCGACCTCGTCGGCACCGACCTCGTCGGCCCCACGCCCAACCGCAGTGACGTCCGCGCCGCTCGGCCAGCGAGCCGTCGACAGCGTGCCGCCCCAACGGTCGATCGGCTCGACCGCAACGAACCCCCGTCGGCGGTAGAGCGGCACGCCGAGGTCGGTGGCGTCGAGCCCGATGACGCGAGTGGACGCGACCGGGGCCGCGGCCAGGGCGGCGTCGAGGAGGCGCGTGCCGAGGCCGCGTCTGCGGTACGCGGTGTCGACGATCATCATGCCGATCCACGCCAGCGCGTCACCGTAGGCAACCAGCGAGGACGTCGCGACGAGGCGCTCCGCATCGAAGGCGCCGAACACGCCCTCCGGAGCGAGCGCGAGCATGCGTGCCCAGTCCTCCGGCGTCTGGTTCCAGCCGACACCGCTCGAGAGCGCGACCGCCCGCTCGACGTCGTCGACGCTGAGATGCCCGACCCGGAGCATGCTCAGGCCCTCAGGCCAGCCAAGCCTGCACGCGACCCGGCGCACGAGCGACCGCCAGCGAGACCAGCCAGTCGGCCGGTCTCGCGCAGGCGGCGGCCGGTAGGCAGGCCGGCTCGCTCGGCGCTGGCGTCACGGGCCGCTGGTCGCACCGTGCGGCTCGATCCGTTCGGTGAGCGCCTCGACCAGACCTTGGAGGTAACCGATGGCGCGTGCCGCGGCGGTCGGTCCATCGGGGTGATACTCGAACGGCTCGATCGCGACCGTGCCCGCGTAGCCCTCACGCAGCAGCAACGCGACGACGTCGGCGAAGCTGTCGTCGCCCTGGCCGGGCCCACGGCGGTTGCGGTCGTTGAGGTGCACGTGCGCCACGCTGCCGTCGCGCAGGCCGCGCGCGAGAACGGTGCTCACAGGCTCGGACTCGCTGAGCCGCGCGGCGCGGGTGTCGATCATCGTGCGCAGGCCGGGCTGGTCGACACCGCGCACGATCGCGGCAGCCTCTGCCAGGGTGTTCACGAAGCGCGTCTCGTGCGGCGAGAGGGGCTCGATCAGGTAGCGGACGCCGGCTCGGCCCGCGTGCTCGGCCACGTCGGCGAAGGCCTCGCGGCCCCGCTCGGCATCGCCCTCGGGGTCGTCGTCGGAGAGTCGTCGCTGGTCGGGTGAGCCGTGCACGAGGACGTCGCCGCCGAGCGCGGCGCACACATCGATCATGGCGTGCATGTGCCCTAAGGTGCGCGTTCGCACGTTCGGGTCGGCGCTGGTGATCGACAGGCCAGGGGGTGCGGTGAGGAGCCAGTGGAGCCCGGAGACGCGGATGCCGGCCGCCTCGGCGTGGCGGCGCAGCTGCCTGAGATGCGGCTCGCCGAGGTCTGCGGGGTCGTCTGCGAGGGTGAAGGGGGCGACCTCGAGGGCGTCGTACCCGAGGGCGGCCGCGAACTCGCACTGCGCCTCGAACGGACGCTCGCGCACGACCTCGTTGCAGAGGGCGATGGCGAACGGGCGCCTGGCGCCCGAGGCCGGCGAGACGTTCACGAGTTCGTGTCCGGGGCGCGACCGCCCTTCACCCGCCTGACCACGTCAGCCAGGAAGCGCTGGACGGTGGGAATGCCCAACAGGATGGTCAGCGCGATGCTGATCCACAGTGCCAGGCTGATCGGGCGCGAGAGGAACGGGAGCAGCGAGCCGTCGGAGAGCACCAGACCGCGGCGCAGGTTGCTGTCGAGGATCGGACCGAGCACCACGCCGAGGATCAACGGCGCCATCGGGAAGCCGTACTGCCGCAGGATGAAACCCGCCACGCCGAAGGCGAGCATGACCCACACGTCGAACAGGCGGCTAGCGATGGCGAACGCGCCAACGGTGCAGAGCACCATGATGATCGGCATGAGTCGCGAGGGAGGCACCCGCAACACCAGCATCAGCGGCTTCGTGAGCAGCAGGCCGTAGAGCAGGATCGACGCCGAGGCCAGGAACACCATGGCGGTGACCTCGTACACGAACGAGGGGTTGGTGATCATGATCAGCGGCCCCGGCCGGATGCCGTGGATGAACATGGCCGCGAGCAGCACTGCCGCCGGCGCCGAGCCCGGCACCGCCAGCGTCAGGACGGGGATCATCGCGCCGGGGACGGCCGCGTTGTTGCCGGCTTCGGCCGCCATCAGGCCCTCGATGGAACCCTTGCCGAACTGCTCCTTCTCCTTGCTGGCGCCGCGCGCGAGGGCGTACGACGACCACGCACCCATGTCCTCACCGACGCCCGGGATGAGGCCCATCAGGGTGCCGGTGACGCCGGAACGGATGATGGTCCGCCAGTAGCGCAAGACCTCGCGGACCTTGGGGATGACCGAGTCCGTCGAGGTCTTGATCACCGCAGCGAGCGGCTGCCGCATCACGGTGAGGATCTCGGCGAAACCGAACAGGCCCACGAGCACGGGCAGCAGGCCGAAGCCGCCGGCGAGGTTCGTGTCGCCGTACGCGAAGCGGGGGTAGGAGTAGATCGCCTCCTGCCCGACCATCGCAACGAGCAGCCCGAGGAAGCCGGCGATCCAGCCCTTGAGCGGATCGTCGAGCGAGGTGAGGCGGCCGGAGATGACCACGCCGAACACGGCCAACCAGAAGAACTCGAAGGACTGGAAGCGCAGGGCCGCTTCAGCGAGCAGCGGCGCGATCGAGGCCAGCATCAGCATGCCGATGAACGAGCCGAGCACCGACCCTGCGGTCGCGATGCCCATCGCGCGGCCGCCCTCGCCGCGGCGGGCGAGGGGGTTGCCGTCGAGCGCGGTGGCGGCGTTGGCGGGGGTGCCCGGGATGTTGAGCAAGATGGCGCTCCGGCTGCCACCGTAGATGGCGCCGACGTACATGCACACCAGGATCAGGATCGCCTCGTCGGGTGGAAGCCCGAACGTCAGGGTGGTCAGCAACGCTACCCCGAGCGTGGCGGTGAGTCCCGGGAGCATGCCGACGATGATGCCGAGCAGCGTGGCCCAGAGGATGTTCCACAGCGAGGCGGCGTCGAGGAACTCGATCATGGCGGCGCCGAAGTACGCGAGGCCTTCCACGGCCGCTACACCCGACCCTTCATGGGAGCCTCACCAGGAAGACGTTCTCGAAGACGTAGGGAACCGACCAGGCGACGCCGCCGGCGATCACGAGCGCAAAACCGATGCGCACCGCGGCGTCTCGGGCGCTGCTGAACCTGGGTAGCTCGAGCAGCGTAATGGTGATGGCGACGAACAGGAAGGTGGCGAGCCAGAACGGCAGACGACTCACCGCCACGGCCGCGAACACCAGGCTCATGGTGAGCATGGTCAGGAACCGCTTGCGGCTCGTCGCCGGCGGTTCGGGGACGTACGAGGGCGGCGGCTCGTCGGCCTTCGCCTCGACGCCGAAGACCTCGATCTGGTCTGGTGGCGTGGCCGGGCGCCCGTCGGCGCGCATCGCGATGAGGGCGCGGAGCGCCATCACCAGACCGAGGAAGGCGAGGATGCCGCCGAGGATGCCCGGAACGAGGCCAGGGGCGGTGACGGGGTTCGCGCCGATGTTGGCGTAGCGCGGCATGCCCGAGGACTCCGAGACCACGAACATGCCGAAGCCGAGGAGGATCAACCCGATGACGAAGTCAGAGCGATGCATGTGCGTGAGGGGTGGCCGGCCCCTCTCCGAGGCTGGGAAACCGGCCACCCGACCTGCGTCAGGGACGCGGGATTCCGACTTCGGCCGGTGAGATGACGGCCTTGTCGCCGTCGTACAGCGTCCACGCCTGGTGGGAGATCGACGGCAGCGCTTCCTCGTAGGCAGCGTCGCCGTACATCGGGTTGAAGAGCGCGCCGCGGTCCGCCGCGTAGGCGCGCAGGGCCTCGGAGTTCTTCACGACGTCTTCCCAGACCATGTTCATCGTCTCGACGACTTCCTCGGGGATGCCCTGCGGCGCCCAGATACCGAAGAAGTTCGACGGGATCGTCAGCTCGGGGATCCAGTCGGTGATCGGCGGGATCTCGCCGACGCCGTCGAGCACGAGCGGGATGTCGGCGTACGCCGCCAGGGCGCGCAGGCGGTTCGCGCGAAGCATCTCGGCCTGCTCGGACGCCAGCTGCGTCACCACCGCGGCCTCACCGGCCACCGTCGCGATGACGGCCGGGTTGCCGCCGTCGTAGGGCACGTGGCTGTAGGCCAGGCCGACGGCTTGGGCGATGTCCTCCATCACCACGTGGCCAGCGGAGGAGAGGCCGGCGGTGGCGACGGTGATGCCGCCGGGGTCGGCCTCGAAGGCGGCCAAGAGCTCGTCGAACGTCTGGTACGGGGTGTTGGCGTTCACGCCGACGATGCTGACGTTCGACACAGCGAGGTAGACGTGCCAGTCGTCGATGCTGGTATCGAGCATGCCGAGGACGACGTAGGTGCCGACGTCGCGGATGGCGCCGGCGGCCCAGGTGTAACCGTCCTTGGGAGCGTTCAACGCGTTGGCGGTGCCGATCGAGCCCGAAGCGCCGGGCTGGTTGACGACGACGACGCTGACGCCGAGTGCGCCCTCGAGTTCGGGGGCCAGGACGCGGATCACCTGGTCGGTCGAGCCACCCGCGGCCCACGGCACGATGATGGTGATCGGGCGGTCGGGTTGCCAGGGGTAGTCCTGCGCCACCGAGGCGCCGGCCGCCAGGCCGAGAACGATCAGGCTGATGAGGATCGATTTGAGGATACGACGCACGTTGCACTCCTCGAGATGTCGAGAGACGTGACGGTGCCGCGGTGGCGACCCGCCTTGGTCGAGGGGCCACACGCAGGGGCGTGGGGCGCGATGCTGCCCGAACGCGACCACTCCTTTCCCCGGGGGCGTAGACCCGGCAACGCACCGATGCCGTACGATCC
This sequence comes from Trueperaceae bacterium, assembly GCA_003567075.1. Classification (GTDB taxonomy): domain Bacteria; phylum Deinococcota; class Deinococci; order Deinococcales; family Trueperaceae; genus CSSed10-48. The sequence goes on along the minus strand of PXAU01000342.1, from coordinate 13,142 downwards.
TGGCTCGCTCGAACGCGCCAGCGAACGGCGCAAGCGGCACTCAACCGCGCCGACTTCGGATCAGACGTAAGCCGATGGTATGGAGTCGAGGCCGGGACAGTCAACGCACACGCTCGGCCTCGAGGTACACCGGACGGCCTTCCCGGACCGAGCGGTAGATCGCCTCGATCACCAGGATCGCGCGTACCCCTTCGCGGCCGTCGATGCCGGGCGTGCGGCCGCGCTCGAGCGCGTCGAACACGTCGCGGTACTGTCTGCGGTGGTTCTCGAAGGAGATCGCCGTGGGGTCGGCCGCGCCACCGCTCACCTGACCGCCGTAGCGCGCGAGCACCTCGTCGCGTTCCGCATCACCGCCCGCTCTGGTGCGCCAGTCGACGAGCACGTCGTCCTCGATGATGGCGACGCCGTCCTCGCCGTGGACCTGCAGGAGCTTCGGGCGCCCGGGCCAGAGCGAGGTCGCCGCCGAGATGTGCCCGAGCGCGCCGCACTCGTAGCGGAGAACGGCGACCAGCGTGTCCTCGACCTCGAGCCCTTCGTGCGTGAGGGTGTCGGCGTACGCGAACACCTCGCGTACGGGCCCGGCGATCCACAGCAGCAGGTCGAGATGGTGGATCGCCTGGTTCATCAGGGCGCCACCGCCGTCGAGGCGAACCGTGCCGCGCCAGTCGGCGCTGTCGTAGTAGGCCTGGTCTCGGAACCACTTGACGTAGGCGTCGCACTGGACGAGACGCCCGAGGCGGCCTTCGGCGACCGCCCGGCGCACGAAGGCGTTGGCGTCGCCGAAGCGGCTGTTGAAGATGGTCGACAGCGTGACCCCGGCGGTGTCCGCCTCCGCGATGAGCGCCCGCGCCCGCGCGCTGGTCACCTCCAGCGGCTTCTCCACCACCACGTGCTTGCCGGCGCGGATGACAGCGGTGGCCGGTTCGAGATGGGCACCCGACGGCGTGCAGATCGCGACCAGGTCGACCTCCGGGTCGGCGGCGATCGTCGCGACGTCGGGGTAGTGGCGCACGCCGTGGCGCGCGGCCAACGTTCGCGCGCCGTCGCCGCCGGCGCCGGTGATGCCGAGCAGGCGGGCGCGGTCGTCGGCATTGACGGCCTCGATGTGGGCGGGCGCGATGTTGCCGGCGCCGACGATGGCGACGCCGTACGTCCGCTCGGTCATGCTCGCGCCTTCGCCGCCGCCATCTCGGCGCGGGCAGCGTCGACGCAGCGCTGCGCGGCTTCGAGCGGGTCGACGCCGGCCGGCGCGTAATGCGGCTCGAGCACCACGCTGCCACGGTAGCCGTCGCGGGCCAGGGCCCGGAACTGGCCGCGGTAGTCGATGCGACCCGCGCCGATCGGCACGAACGTGCCGAACGAGGCGGGCTCGTTGCCGAGGTCCTTGAGGTGAACGTGAACGAGGCGCTGCGCAGGGATGGCAGCGTAGCCATCCGGGAAGGGGGCTGCCTCGCCGGCGCCGAGCGCGTTGCCAGGGTCCCACAACGCGCCGACGTGCGGGCGCAGGGTGTCCGAGAGGCGCGCGTCCAGCGCCTCGAACAGGCGCCCGAGCTCGGCGCCGGTCGCCACCACGCAGACCGGCTCGTTCTCGATCGCGAGCACGGCGTCGTGGCGCTGCGCCACCTCCGCTGCGCGCACCAGGTGCGTGGTGACCTCCTCGAGGACCGTCTCGTTCCACGGTACGCGAAAGAACGTGAAGATGCGCACGAGGCGGGTGTCGAAGCGCTTGGCGGCGAGGCAGGCGCGCTCGAGCAGGGCGAGGTTGTCCGCCACCGTCACCAGGCCGGGCACGGCGAAGTCGGCGGCCTCCTCACTGGGTCGCTCGTCGAGGGCCGACTTGAACACCGGTGAAGCGACGGCGCTCACGCGCAGACCGTGACGCCTCACGGTCTGCGCAGCGTGCTCGAGCGCGGCGTCGTCGAGCAGCGTCACGTTGCGGCCGTCGACGTTGCGGACCTCGACGAGCGGCAACCCCCATCTCGCGATGCTCGCGCATGCGGTCTCGAAGGACGCATGCACCTCGTCGGCGATGATGCCGAGCTCCATCAGAACACCTCCTGGACGACGATCGCGTGCAGGGTACGGTACCACCCGAGCGAACAGCCAAGACTCAGCCGCGCGCGGGCCTGCTCGCATCGGCCGCTTGCTGCGCCAGCAGGCTCAACTCGGCGGTCTTGAAGACGTGCGCTTGGGTCATCGCGTGTTCCGTGCGATGCAAGCAGTCGAGGATCAGCTCGCCGAAGAACGGGTACCCGACCGTGCCGGCCAGGGGCATGTGGTGGACGCCCTGATGATCGACCAGGTAGAGGTGGTCGCCGTCGTCGTGGCGTGCGAGATCGATGTACTTGCGCATCTCGATGGTGCCGTCGGTGCCCAGGACGACGGTGCGACCGTCGCCCCAGGTGGGCAAGCCGTCGGCGGTGAACCAGTCGACGCGGAAGTAGTTCGAGGCCCCGTTGTCGGCCTTCAGCAGCGCCTCACCGAAGTCCTCGATGCCGGGTGCGTCGGGATGCGCCAGGTTCTCCGCCCGGGCCGCGATGACCTCGGCGTCGGCGGCGCCCGTGTAGTACAGGAACTGCTCGATCTGGTGGCAGCCGAGATCGACGAGGATGCCGCCTGTGCGTGCCTTGTCGAAGAACCAGCCGGGCCGCGAGGCGAGGCTGAGGCGGTGGGGTCCCAAGCCCAGCACCTGCACCACGCGGCCGATGGCGCCGTCGGCGATCAACTCGCCAGCGCGCACGCCGCTCTCGGTGTGGACGCGCTCGCTGTAGTAGGCGAGGTACTTGCGGCCGGTGCGTGCGGTCGCCGCGCGCGCGTCCGCCAGCTGCGCCAGGGTGGTGAGCGGCGCCTTGTCGGTGAAGTAGTCCTTGCCGGCCGCCATCACTCGGATGCCGAGGTCGCAGCGCTCGCTCGGCACGGCGGCGGCTGCGATCAGCCGCACCGAATCGTCAGCCAGGATCTCCTCGAGGTCGCGGGCGACGGGCGTCCCCGGGTAGCGGCGCAGGAAGACCTCGACCTTGGCCGGGTCGGGATCGTAGACCCAGCGCAGGTGGGCGCCCGCTTCGAGCAGGCCGTTGACCTGGCCGTAGACGTGGCCGTGCTCCAGGTGGGCAACGGCGAACGGGAACTCGCCTTCGCCCACCACCGGCCGGTACGGCCCGGTGGGAGCGTAGGCCATGCCTTCGCGACGGTTGGTGCTCATGCTGCTCCTTTCCGCGCCCGCGTTCACGCGACGCCGGCGAGGCGCACGAAGGCGCGCATGCGCGCTGCCGCAACCTCGGGGTCGATCAGCAGCCCGGCCCGATCAGCGAGCACGAAGACCTCGGCCAAGTGCGTCACCGAGCGCGCGCTCTCCATGCCGCCGAGCATGCGGAAGTGCGCCTGGTGGCCGTTCAGGTAGGCGAGGAACACGATGCCGGTCTTGTAGTTGAACGTCGGCGGGCGGAAGACGTGACGCGCGAGCGCCAGCGTCGGTTCCAGGGCGTCGCGGTAGCCCCGCACGTCGTCGACGTCGAGCGCCTGCAGCGCCGCCGAGGCGGCGGGTGCGATGGCGTCGAAGATGCCCAGCAGCGCGTCGCTATGGTGCTCGCCGTCGCCGAGGATCAGCTCAGCGTAATGGAAGTCGTCGCCGGTGTACATGCGCACCCCCGGTGGGAGACGGCGACGGAGCTCGAGCTCTCGTTCGCGGTCGAGCAGCGACAGCTTGATGCCGTCGACTTTCGCGGCGTGATCGTGCAGTAGCGCCAGCAGCGCGTCCACGGCGCGGTCTTGGTCCGGCGAGCCCCAGTAACCGGCCAGCTGCGGGTCGAACGCCTCGCCGAGCCAATGGATGAGCACCGGGCCGTCGAGCGCAGCGAGCACGCGGTCGTAGACGGCGCGGTAGTCCGAGGGGTCAGCGGCCACGCTGGCCAGGTGCCGGCTCGACATGAGTACGGGCACGGCACCGTGCGCCTCGACGTGTTGCCCCTGCTCGACGTAGGCCGCCGCGATGCGCGCCAGCGGCAGGCGCTCGCCGGCCGGCAGCTGGTCGGTCCCGACGCCGCAGGCGAGCGCACCGCCCGAGTCGCGCGCCAGCTCCGCGCTGCGCTCCACGAGCTCGCGGACGGCAGCGTGGTCGAGCCCCATGCCGCGCTGGGCCGTGTCCATCGCCTCCGCTACGCCCAAGCCCCAGGACCAGAGGTGCTGGCGGTAGGCCATCGTCGCGTCCCAGTCGATGCCACCGCCCTCGGCACAGGCGCTGAACGGGTCGGCGACCACGTGCGCCGCGGCGTACAGCCGGCGTCGCTCGAACGGCGCGCGTGGGCGCTCGAAGCATGCCGGCTCCCCCATGACGTACGGCTCCAGGCGGCCGTCGGGGCGTGGGAGGTTCAGCACGGTCACGCGGGCAACTCCGGCACCTCGAGCCAGCGGCCCTCGCGCCACGATGCCAGCGCCAGCTCGGCCAGCTGCACGCCCTTCGCTCCGTCGCGCAGGTCGTGCGCGTAGCGTGGAGGTGCGCCGCCGAACGCGTGGCGCAGGAAGCCCTCCCACTGCACCTTGAAGCCGTTGTCGAACGGCTCGTTGTCGGGCACGTCGGTCCAACCGGCACGGTACTCGCTGGTCGCCGGATCGTCGGGGTTCCACACCGGACGCGGTGTCGTGGCGCGGTGCTGCACGCGGCAACAACGCAGTCCCGCGACGGCGCTGCCGTCGGTGCCGTCGACCTGGAACGCCACCAGGTCGTCGCGGTACACGCGCGTGACCCACGAGGCGTTGATGGTGGCGATCACGCCGCCGTCGAGCTGGAACGCGGTGTACGCGGCGTCCTCTGCGCTGGCCGCGTACCTGCGGCCGTCCTCGTCCCAGCGCTCGGGGACGTGGGTGGCCGCGTGGCAGGAGACGGCCCGCACCTCGCCGAAGAGGTGGTCGAGCACGTACCGCCAGTGCGGCAGCATGTCGAGCACGATGCCGCCGCCGTCCTCCTTGCGGTAGTTCCAGGAGGGACGCTGGGCGGGCTGGCGATCGCCCTCGAAGACCCAGTAACCAGCCTCAGCGCGAACCGCCAGCAAGCGGCCGAGCACGCCGTCGTCGAGTACCCTGCGCAGCTTGCGGAAGCCCGGTAGGAAGAGTTTGTCCTGCACCACCCCGTGCGCCACGCCGGCGTCCTCCGCGGCGCGCGCCAGCGCCAGCGCGTCGGCCAGCGTCGCCGCCGTCGGCTTCTCGCAGTAGACGTGCTTGCCGGCGGCGATCGCGGCCAGCATGGCGGGCGCACGAGCGGCGGTCACCTGGGCGTCGAAGTACACCTCGTTGCCCGCGTCCGACAGCGCGGCGTCGAGGTCGGTGGTCCAGCGTTCGACGCCGGTGGCCGCAGCCAGCGTCTGCACGCGCGCCTCGTCGCGTCCGACCAGCACCGGTTCTGGCCACAGCACGTCGCCACCGCCGAGGTCGAGGCCGCCCTGGCGGCGGATGGCCAGGATCGAGCGTTGGAGGTGCTGCGTCCGACCCATGCGGCCGGTGACGCCGTTCATGACGATGCCGACGGTTCGCCGGGCCACGGGGTCCTCCTCGCTGGCAGCCGCTGGCGCTCGATGGCGCGTTGGCCTCGAGGCTCGATCATATGCCGCGCCCCAGCGCGCGGTGCGCGCCCTGTGCTCGTCGCGCTGCGGTGACCTGCAGGCCTCGTGGCCCGGCGCGTGCGAAGCTGGCCGCAGCGTGTCGCCGGCGAGCATGCCGGCGCATCCACGGAGGGCGGCGACAGCATGATCCGAACCATCGACGAACTGGAGCAACGGTTGGCGACGCCATCAGCGGCGCTCGTCGAGGACGTGGGACGGCTGGACGGTGATCTGCTGGTGCTTGGCGCCGGCGGCAAGATGGGCCCCAGCCTCGTCGCCCTCGCCTGCCGCGCCTTCGAGGCGGCCGGTGGAGGGCGCCGGGTCACCGCCGTCTCGCGCTTCGGTGACGAGCAGGTGCGGCGAGGTATCGAGGCCGCCGGCGCCGAGACCATGGCTCTCGACCTACTCGAGCCAGGCGCGATGGCGAAGCTGCCCGACGCCGCCAACGTGGTCTACATGGTCGCGGTGAAGTTCGGCACCACCGGGCAGGAGCACCTCACCTGGGCGCAGAACGCGTTCCTCCCCGGCCTGGTCGGTGAGCGCTTCGCCGACGCGCGGATCGTGGCGTTCTCGACCGGCAACGTCTACCCGCTGGTGAGCGTCGCCAGCGGCGGCTGCCGCGAGGCCGACCCCCTGGACCCGGTCGGCGAGTACGGTCAGTCGTGCGTCGGCCGCGAGCGGCTGTTCGCCTACGCGGCACACCGCTTCGGGACCCGCTCGTTACTCCTGCGGCTCAACTACGCCGTCGAGCTGCGTTACGGCACCTTGGTGGACATCGCGCTCGCCATCCGCGACGGCACACCCATCGAGCTCTCCATGGGGCACTTCAACGCCATCTGGCAGGGCGACGCCAACGAGGTGGCGCTGCGCAGCCTCAAGCTGGCGGCGGCCCCGCCGGCGGTGCTCAACGTGACCGGTCCCGAGACGATCTCGGTGCGGCAGGTGGCGCACATGCTGGGTGAGAGGTTGGGTATCGAGCCGCTGCTGGTGGGCGAGGAGCAACCGACCGCGCTGCTGGCGAACGCGGGGAAGGCGCACGAGCTGTTCGGCTACCCGCGCGTGACGCTGGGCGAGATGGTGGACCTGGTCGCCGCGTGGGTCGCGCAAGAGGGCGAGACGCATGGCAAGCCGACGCGCTTCGGTGAGCGCGGCGGGCGGTTCTGATGCGCGCGCCACGCTCCGACGCGCTGCACGACCACCTGCTCGACGGCACCGTCATCCCCGCGCACCCGTTGGCGCTCACGGCCGAGCGGCGGCTGGACGAGCGTCGCCAGCGCGCGCTCACCCGCTACTACCTGGACGCAGGTGCTGGGGGCCTGGCGGTCGGCGTGCACACCACCCAGTTCGCGATCCGTCAGGTCGGCCTGCTCGAGCCGGTGCTGACCCTGGCTGCGGAGGAGGTCGCCAAGCGGACCGCCGCCGGAGCGGGCGCGGGCCACGCGCGATCGGCGCGCCCGGTGGCGCTGGTCGCCGGCGTGGTGGGTCCGGTCGCCCAGGCCGTTCGCGAGGCCGAGCTCGCGCGCGATCTCGGGTACCACCTGGCGCTCTTGAGCCCAGGCGGACTGAGCGACCACAGCGAGGCGAGCCTGCTCGATCGCGCCCGCGCCGTCGCGGAGGTGCTGCCGCTCTTCGGCTTCTACCTGCAGCCGGCGGTGGGCGGCCGGGTCCTGTCGTATCGCTTCTGGCAGGCGTTCGCCGACATCCCCGGGGTGCGCGCGATCAAGATCGCTCCCTTCGACCGTTACCGCACCCTCGACGTCGTGCGCGCCGTGGTCGCCTCCGAGCGTGGCGACGAGATCGCGCTCTACACCGGGAATGACGACGCCATCGTGGCGGACCTGCTCACCCCCTTCGACCTCGTCGCCGACGGTCGCGCGGTACGCAGGTGGATCGTCGGTGGGCTGCTCGGCCAGTGGGCGGTGTGGACCCGGACCATGGTCGAGCTGCTCGAGCGCGTGAAGCGGTTGCGTGCCGAGGAGGCGCCTGACGGCGGCGAGCTGCGTGCCCTGCTGGCGCTCGGCATGCGCCTCACCGACGCCAACGCCGCGGTCTTCGATGCTGCCAACGGGTACGCTGGCGTCATCGCGGGCGTCCACGAGGTGCTCCGGACGCAGGGACTGCTGGCAGGCACCTGGTGCCTCGATCCGAACGAGGACCTCTCGCCGGGCCAGGCCGAGGAGATCGCCCGTGTCCGGCGCGACTACCCGGAGCTCACCGACGACGCCTTCGTCGCCGAGCGACGTGCCGCCTGGCTCGAGCCAGGCGAGCCCTCCGCCGGGGAGCGCGGGCCCGATACTCAACTGCCGGGGTCTCGATGAGCAGGGCTGCAGGAGCCTCGATGAAGGAGCGATCATGCTTCGTTTCGGTCTGATTGGTGCGGGTAACATCGCCCGCACCCACGCGGACGCACTGCGCGCCAGCGACCGCGCCCGCTTGGTGGCGGTGGCGGGAGGGGTCGGCGCCGAGCGAATGGCCGCCGACGAAGGCGTGGGCTATCACGCCGACGCCGTGAGACTGTGTGGCGACGCAGAGGTCGACGCCGTCATCTTGTGCACGCCGAGCGGCGTCCGGCACGATTACGTTCTGGCCGCCGCCGATCGCGGAAAGCACGTGCTGGCGGAGAAGCCGATCGAGGTCGACCTGGCGCGGGGCGAGGCGATGGTGCGGGCCTGCGAGCGTGCGGGCGTGGCGTTGGGCGTCGTGTTCCAATCGCGCTACAAGCCGCATCCCGCGGCGGCCCGCGCAGCGGTGGAGCGCGGTGCGCTGGGCACACCGGTCATGGCGAGCATGGCGGTGAAGTGGCACCGGCCGCCCGAGTACTACGCCAGCGCCGCGTGGCGCGGTACCTGGGCACTCGACGGCGGCGGTCCGCTGATCAACCAGGCGATCCACAACCTCGACATGCTGCTGTGGTGCATGGGCGACGTTGCTCGTGTCCGGGCCGCCACCGCCAATCGGCTGCACCGCGACATCGAGGTCGAGGACACCGTGGTCGCGCAGCTGGTGTTCGAGAACGGTGCGCTGGGCGTGCTGGAGGCGACCACGGCTGCCTACCCGGGTTCGCCGCGCCGGCTCGAGTTGCACGGCACCGACGGCACGATCGTGCTGCTCGACGACGAGGTGGCCGAGTGGGAGCTGCGCGACGGCGCGCCGGCGCCCGTGAGCGAGGCGGCCGCCGTGGTCGCCGCCGCGCGAGCGACGCACGTGATGGCGGAGTTCCGCTGGCACCAACGGCAGATCGACGACTTCACCGACGCCGTCCTGTCGGGGCGGCGGCCGCGGCTTGACGGCCGCGAGGGACTCAGGTCGCTGGCACTGGCGCGCGCCGTGTACGAGGCTGCGCGCGCGGGTGGAGAGGTCGAGGTCGCTCGCCTGGCGCGTTGACCGCGGGCGTTCGAGGCCGGAGTTCGGGTGCCCGGCACCCGGGCCTCGAGCGCCGCAGCGCTCGGCAACGTCGCCAGGGTGCTCCAGAGGCTGGGCACCGCGCTTCGTGTCGCGTAGCTGGAATGGGCCGTCTGGTCGTCAGCGCGGTTCGTGTCCTGAAACCTCGCTTCCCCGGCGTCTTGCTCCATCGGGGAGGGAAGCCCCCTACCGGCTCACCACCACGCTGGTACCCGCCCACAATGGCGCTTCGACGGGCCGAGTCCGCCTCGAGCGATCGACTCGGCGAGGCTTCAGCGTCCGCCAACGTCGCTACGCTCGCCGCCCCAACTGCAGCAGCACCGCCGCCTCCTTGGCCTTCGCTTCGAGCATCAGGTCGATGGGGGCGTCGCCGCCGACGTCAGCGAAGACCTCGAGGGCGAGGTCGAGATCACCGTCGTCGATGAGGTCGGCGTGGGCCTTCTCGCCTGGGGCGCGGGCGCTGGAGACGTGCGCTTTCGGCACCCGGTCGCCCCAGCTAGCGAGGGTGCGTGCGAGGAGTTCGGCGAGGTCGTCGCGCCACGCAGGGCGGCGGTGGAGGCAGCGGTGGTGGTGGATGTCGAACACGACGGGGAGGCCGAGCGCGTCGGCGACCTCGAGGGTGTCGTCGAGGTCGAAGATGGTGTCGTCGTGCTCGAGGGTGAGGCGGGCGAGGGCTGGCTCTGAGAGCCGCTTCGCGGCCTGCACCGCGCGCGCCTTCGCAGCGTCGCGGTCGCCGTAGGCGCCGCCGACGTGGAGGGTGATGGTGCCGGCGTCGCCTGCCACGGCGTCGAGCACCTGGGCGTGGTACTCGAGTTCGGCCAGGGCGTTCTCGACCACGTGCGGTTTGACGGCGTTGAGCACCGTGTACTGCCCCGGGTGCATGGAGAGGCGTAGGTCGTGCTCGGCCGCGTACGCCGCGATGCGCTCCAGCGGCGCTGCGAAGCGCTCGCGCCAGTCGAGCCGGAAGTCGGGGTGCGAGGCGAAGGGGATGAGGCTCGAGGCGATGCGGAAGAAGCGGATGCCGTGCGAGACGTTCCACCTAAGGATCGCTTCGAGGTCGGCCAGGTTGGCGGCGATCGCCGCGGTGAGGCGCTCCTCGTTCGCGAGGTTGGCGAGGCGGAGCGTGCGCCCGGTCGTCAGGCCGAGCGAGAGGTTCTGGCCGACGTAGCCGAGGTGGCGCAGGCGCATGGGGGCAGGCTACGGGAGGTCGGGCGGCGTCACCGGGTCGGGGCTCACGGGGTCGGGCTGCGGCGGCTGGGCGCGCAGCGGTATCATGCCTCAGGATGCGCCTTCAACGTATGATGCTTCGTACGACGTAGGAGGTCGTACGATGCCAGCCTCACGGATCACGATCACCCTCCCGGAGGCGTTGGTCGCACGAATCGATCGCCTGGAACGGAACCGGAGTCGCTTCATCGCGGATGCCGTAGAGCGTGAACTGCGACGCCGCCTGCGGGCCGAGCTGCGCCGCTCGCTCGATGCGCCGCACCCCGAGAGCAGGGCCGTCGCCGAGCAGGGGCTGGAGGCGTACCGTGACGCGCTTCCGGTCGAGCCAGCGGACCTCGTCGCTGAGGCGGCTGGCGTTCGCGTGGCGTGGCGCGACGGTGAGGGTTGGTCCACGGAGGAGGAGCCTTGATCGAGCGCGGCAGCGTCGTTGTGGTCGACCTCGAGCCGACGTTCGGGCACGAGCAGCGGGGCCTGCGACCATGCGTGGTGGTGAGCGACCCGGAGGTGCTGACGGCGCTTCGCTATCCGTTGGTCGCGGTCGTCCCGACTACGGCGCGAGCCGGGCTGGGCGCGCTGTACCCGGCGCTCAGCGAGGGCGGGAGCGGGTTGCGGCAGCCTTCGTGGGCGCTTGCGGACCAGGTCCGATCGATCGACAAGCGCCGCGTGCAGCGGCTCGTGGGGCGCGTGTCCGAAGCCGAGATGGCAGCGATCGATCAAGCCCTAGCGCTGTACCTCGGGCTCAGCCCGTGACCTGAACCTCGGGCACCTCTCGCGGCTCGATGTGACCGAGCGTTGGGGCGCAACGACCGTCGCGCCGGCTCGTGTGCGGCAAGGCGGTCGAGCCACGCCGGCGTGGGCAATGATGTGACCCTTCGCCTGCACAGGCGTCTTCGTGGGTGAAGCGGTCGGGCTGGTCGACTGCGTGTTGGTCGCCGGCCTACCTCCTTCGCCGAGGGTTCGAGTTCGTGCTATCCTTCACGTACATCACCGCGCCGTCCTCATGTGCCGGTCTTCGCGATCCGGCGCGGCCTGGATGGAAGGAGCGCTTCATGGGGTTCATCTCTCCCGTCGCGGTCCTCGTCCCCGCCGTGGTCGGTACGTGGCTCGAACGTCGCCACCGGCACGGCGTCACAGGGCGCGCGGGGTCCATCGGACGCTGAAACGAGTCGAGCATGGGCAGAGCGTTGCTCGGGTACGACGTCGGCGCCGCGCGTGGAGCCGGCGCGTGCCGGCCGGTTGGCTGCCGATACGGCATGCTGTGGGCAAGAGCGCGGTGGTGCGGCCGTGGCTCGTGCCTCGTGCGGACGAGCCGGTCGGCGGTGGCATCGGCATCATCGCGATCGGTATCGGAACCTTCGACACCAGAACCTTCGACACCAGAACCTTCGACACCAGAACCTTCGACACCAGAACCTTCGACACCAGAACCTTCAACGACGCTGCGCCATAGCGGCGCAGGATCGTAAAGGCGCTCGATCCTCGAGGAGGTGGACAGGCGACGTTGGCGCTCGCTCCGAGTGGCCCTGCTCTCGGCCGTTGCGGCGGCCAGGTCGCCGCTCACGCACGTCGAGCACGCGAGCCTCGCCCACCTGATCAGCGACGCGAGCGACTGGACCCCGCAACGCCATCGCACTCGCGCAGCCTGCGCCCGGCCCGGCATCGAGGCACACGCCGATCCTGGCCAAGCAACGCACCTCTGAACGGAAGGTGTCGCATGGGACGTAGCAGACGCATCCTCATCGTCGTTGGACTCTGCCTCGCTGCTGTCTCGTTGGCCAGCCACGGCCACACGTTGTCGTTCGAATGGGCGCCCGGCGACTCGGGATCCGGCTGGGTCGGCATCGCACACGGCGCCGGTGCGACGTCGGCCCAACAGGAGTACGTGCGGGCCATGCACGTGCTCTCTGGGATCCTCGACGGACCGCCGACCTTCTGGGGCGTGGTGAGCGACCGGAACGACACCATCGCTCAGATGCCGTTCCTCGGCGTGTGGCGCGGCACACGCATCGCCGGCCTCGCCGTCGCCTCGGTGCGGGGGGGCCAGAGCACGATCGGCGTCGCGTTCGATGACGCCTCGCTTGCGCCCGTCACGATGGACGGGCTGGTTCGTCAGCTCGGGCAGTCCGTGCCCTTGATCGCCCCACCGGCGGCGTTGCAGCCGGTGGTGTGGGAACGCCATAGGGCGGCTGACGGCAGCGTGCAGGTGAGCGTGCCGCAGGGCTGGAGGCTAGCGTTCGCGGCGGAGACGCGGGTCGGGGTGGAGGGGCCGCAGGGGGAGACCGTGCTGCTGGCGTTCCATACGGCCCCCTGGCAGCCGGAATGGGCGACGCAGTGGACGACCGGCATCATCGCCCCCTACCAGGATCCCGTCAGCGCGGTCCAGACGATCTGGCCAGAGGCGGTCGCCCAAGTCCGCCGGGATGGTGGGGCTGTGGAGCAGCTGACGGTCGGCAGCGTGCTCTGGTTCACGCGGTACCCGTCCGAGCACGGCGCGCATGGCCAGGGCGCGATGATCCTTTGGGAGGAGTTCTGGGACGGCCGTCCGTACCTCGCCTACGGCTACGTCCACACGTCGGACATCCCCCTACGATGGTTGTTCTACATGTCTTCGGTCCGCGCTCCCGTCGAGACCTTCGGCGCGTCCTTCCCGATCATGATCGGCATCTGGAGCAGCAAGGAGATCGACCCCCAGGTCTACTGGGACCGGATGCAGAGCGCGATGAGGAACCTTGCCGAAGCCGGTGACATCCTGTACCAGACCGTGGTCGACGACTCCCGACGCCGTGAGGCGCGGATGTACGACTGGTCCGAGGTCTACCGCGGCAGCGCCATCGTCCGCGACACGAGAACGGGTGAGGAGATGCCGGCCAGCCTGGCCTTCGTGCACGAGACCGTCGACGGCCTGAACCAGGCGGCAGG
>PXAU01000144.1 GCA_003567075.1 Trueperaceae bacterium | reverse complement strand
GCGCGCTCGCGCGACCGGCCCTCGGCCAGGACGCGCGACCCGAGCACCGCGGCGATCAGGATGCTCACCTCGCGCGTGGGCGCGACCAGGGAGATGGGGGCGTACTGGAGCGCGCTCAGCACGAGCAGGTAGGCGAACGGCGACAGCACCCCGACACCGAGCGCCTCCCGGCGATAGCGCTGCCAGGTGGTGCGGACCTCGTCCCAGCGACGGAGCGCCAAGGGCGTCAGCAGCAGCGTCCGGCACACGTCCGACACGACGGTGTAGAGCAGCGGCACCGCCCCCAGGGTGCCGACCGCGTAGCCGTCCCACACGGTGTACCAGGCGATGAAGCCGCCCGTGAGGAGGCCAAAGCCGAGCGCGGTGCGATGGCGTCGGTCACCGAGCCGACCGCCGCCGCTGAGGACGAACACGCTCACCACCACCAACGCCGTCCCTGCGAGCGCCTGCACGCCGGGCCGCTCACCGAGCAGCACGATGGCCAACGCGGTCGCGAGGGCCGGTCCGCTGCCGCGGGCCAGCGGGTACACCAGCGACAAGTCGCCGGCGCGGTAGCCGCGCTGCAGGAAGCCGAAGTAACCCATGTGGATGATCCCGGAACCGAGCGCCATGGCCACGTGCGCGATCGTGACGCTCGGCCGCGCGATCCACAGGTAGCCAACGGCAACCGGCAGGTACACGAGCACGGTGACGAGGGAGAAGAGCCACAGGAAGCCGACGCCCCCGGCCGCACGCTTGGCGAGCAGGTTCCAGGTGGCGTGGAGGAAGGCCGACGCGAGCACCAGGCCGAAGGCCAGGGCGCTCACGTCGTGCCCGACGGCATCGTCGCCGACAGGCGAGAATCCTCATGGTTCGTCCGCGTCCAGAGCGCGATCGCGAGCGTCATCGGCAGGAAGCCGGTCAAGGCGAAGAACGTGACGTCCCACGTCGCGAGCACCAGAGCCGCGAAACAGAGCGGCGCCAGGCGCCGCCGACCCTCACGTGAGACGGCGCTCAGCACGGCGACCACCAATACCAACCACCCTGCGAGCCCAACGACGCCGTGCACGGCCAGGATTTGCACCAGCAGGTTGTGAGCGTACGTGAGGACCTCCGTGCCGGCCGCACGCGTCCGCTCGAGGAACTCGTCCGGCGCCTTCGCCTGACCGATCCCGAACCATGGCCGCTCACGCACGATCGACCATCCGGCCTGCAGCGACCCGACTCGACCGGCGGGCACCAGGTCGAGTCGACGCAGGTCGAGCCGCCGCACCATCGCCTGCGGGATCCACCTCGGGCGCGCATCGGTGAACGCCGACACCTCCTTGCCGCGCTCGTATTGCGCGCCGAAGGCGTAGACATCGAACGTGCCACCGCGCGACGCGGTATGGAGCTTGAGCTGGTTCATCGACCGATCGTTGCCGTACGCTGCCGGCGTGACGCAGCGACGCCAAACGTCGTCGACCTCGCACACCAGGCTGGCTAGGTTCGAGTTGAGCCGGACCCGTTGTGGAACGTCGGCTCGCAGGTACAACGAGGCCACGTACGGCACCCCGACCTCGGAGCGCCCGACGCTCTGGTAGACGACGAGGCTCACGTCCTCAGCAGCCGTCGCGACCAAGCGCTGCGCTCGCGCGCCCTCGAATGGGCCGGGGCCAGCGTCGTCGATCACGACGAAACGCTCGGCGTGCCGAGCATCCCACGCGACTTGCGTGAAGTCGCTGGGCGCTGCGAGCAGGTTCGGGGTGGCTTCCACCACCCCTCGTTGCCACACGAGCGCCGCAGCGGACACCAGGGCGATGAACAGCACGATGCCCAGCAACGCGCGCCGTCGGCGCGGGAGCACCTCGAGCACGACCCACAGGGTGCCAGCCACAAGCAGCGCACCGACACCCGCGCGCGAGCCCGTGTACACAACAGCGAGGGCCACCAACGGCCAGCCCCACCACACCCAGCGGCGCCTGGGCGCCACGGCGACCCATGCGGTGAACGCCGTCACCAGGCCAGCCGCGATCACGTTCGGGTTCGCACCGAGGAGGGTGACCCGAACTCCCTCCACGGTCTCGAGCCACGCCCGACTGCCGGCGACCAGCGTTGCCGCCGTCAGCGCAAGGGCGTATGCCCCGAGCGCGAAGACGATAAGTCGTCGCACCGGCTTCCAGCGAGCCAGGACCACGGCAACCAGCACGACGAGCACGTATGCCACGCCCCAGTAGGCAGTCCCGGGATCGCCTGCCGCGAAGGCGCTGAGCGTCAGCAGCGAGGCTGCGAGCAGCGCACCAACGCCCACGCGGCGCATGCCCGAGCCGGACTCGGGACCACTCGTCTCACGACGCTCCGTCACGTCGGCGGTGGGGACCTGCATTGACTCGAAGCCTACCGCGCCGCACGCAGGTCCCAGGCGCGTCACGCACGAGAGCCGGCGCATCACATTGGGCTGCGCGTCCTGTCCGAACGCGCGCGTCACTTGCCCAACCCTTACCCGAGTGACACCCCGAACCACGCAAGGATGCGCTCGAGGCCGCGCACCGGATCACCGCTGCGCGATAGCCAGGCCAACTGCGGCGAAAGCGAGGCCGGCCAGGATCTCGACCGCGTCAGCCAGATGCCAGCCAGGAATCAGCAGCGCCCGTTCTGGACGCGCCGGATGATGATGGACGACGGTGCTCGCGCCCTGCGGGTAGGACGCCAGCAGGTCCTCGCAGGCCTCGCGATGCGAGAACCCTGGACGCCGCGCGGCGACCGCGCTGGCGGCGTAGGCTCGGCCCCGCACCTCGTACTCGTAGCCGATCTCGGGCACGTACTGCAGCCGACGGCGGTCCGACGTGCCGGACATGGCAGTGGTGATCTCGCTGTGAATCACCCAACCAGCGGTAGCCGGCCAGCCGCGGCTCACGATCCCGAGCGCCAGACGCCGGCCCGCGGGCACCACCACACGCAGCGCAGCGGCGATGACAAGCCAACCGAACAGGCCAAACAGCTCGAACCAGGCTTGGACGCTGAACCCAATCGTCTCCCCTTGCCCCGCCATGCGGACCTCCTCGGCGCCCATCAGGCGGCACCTCGATACACGCTGCGATGACGCACGAACGGCTTCGCACCCGACGCTAGCGCTGGCGGCGTTACACGGGCGTGACGCACTGGCGAGGATCGATCGGCTTCATAGGGAAGTGCGGAACGCGCCGACACGCGCCACGCCACGTCGCGCTACGCTCTTGGCACTTGGGCTGCCTGCCAGCACCCGTCCGTCCTCGAGGAGTCCGCATGCCGCACGTCCCTAGCACTGACGCCGCCCGCTTGCGGGCCATCAAACGGCACGTCTGGCCAGTTCGCCAGCGCTTCGTCGCCACCTGCGCCCTCGGCCTGGAACCGCTGCTGACCGAGGAGGTCGGCGCGCTCGACAACGTGAGCAGGGTCGCGGCGCGCCCGGGCGGGGTGACCTTCGAGGCGCCGTTCGACACCCTCTACCAGGCCCTGCTGGGGCTGCGGTTGGCCGAATCGCTGCGCGTGGTGCTGGCCGACGGGGTCGCTGCGGGGTCGTTCCCGATGCTGTTCGACCAGTTGACGCGTGTCCGCTGGTCGTTGTGGTTGCCCGAGCGCTCTTCGCTCACCGTGCGCGTGCGCTCCATAGGGTCGCGGCTGCGCGACGACGAGGGCCTGGAACGGGCCCTGCGCGGGGCGCTACAGCGGCACGGTCTCGACTCGGAGGCCGACGGCGCGCCGCCGATGACGCTGCACCTCCGGCTCGAGCACGACCGGGCAGCCGTGGCCCTCGACCTGGGCGGACCGCTCTACCGACGCGCCGGGGACAAGTGGGTGTCGCGCACCACCATCCGCGAGACCACGGCCGCGGCGCTGGCGCGCTTCGGGGCCACGCACGAGGCCGACCTGGTGCTCGACCCGTTCTGCGGTTCGGGCACCGTGCTGACCGAGGCGCTGGAGCTGGCCCTTGGGCTGGCGCCCGGGCGTCGGCGGCGACCGCCCTTCGCGGCGTCGCCGGCCTGGAAGCCGGAGCGCGACCGCCAGGCGCGGCGCAGCTGGGAGGCCCACGCGGGCGCGGCGCACGCGGGCGCGGCGCACCGCACTCGCTACGTGGGCCGCGACGTCGACGAGAAGGCCGTGGCCGTGGCGCGACGCAACCTCGACACGGCCGACTTGGGCGAGCACGTGGAGTTGCAGGCGGGGGCCGCGCAGACCCTCGACCTGGCCGCCTTGGCGCGCCAGCACGGAGCGCAGCGGCCCCTCCTGCTCACCAACCCGCCCTACGGCAAGGCCGCCACGGCCGTCGGCGCGCCGCCGGCCGAGTTGCTGCGCGACGTGCTGTCGCACGCGCCCGGCTGGCGCTTCGCGCTGCTCTTCCCCGAACCGGACATCTTGGCGCAGCACCCGCGCATCGCCCTCGAGCGGCGCCTTCCCGTGGTGACGGGAGGGCTGCGAAACGCCATCGTGGTGGGAGAGGTTCGGGCCTGAGGCAGCGCCGCAGGCTCGATTTGCCAACGGCACGGTGTCACGCTCGTGTCACGGGCTGCTTGCCAGGATGCCCCAGCGACGACGGCGCCCAGCGTGGGCCGCGCCGATCGACCCGTTCGCGCCACGCGCGTGCAGGGCGAGGCCCACGACCGACGAGGGCATGCCGCGTCCTCCTGGAGCTACCGACATCCTCGACCCCACCGTCCGCACTCGATCGTGGACCCGGCGCGCGACCTTTGCCGCCGACCTGCTCCTCCTCGCTGCGTGCGCCACGACGGGAGCCGGCGATCCCGACCCCACGCCCGTCACCGGGAACCTGGCCGTCGCCATCACCGGCTTGCCGTCCGGCACCGATGTCGACGGCCTCACGTACGGGGGGCTCATCTCGCTCTCGCCCGCGCTGGTCCTGCCGGAGGAAACCACACTCGTCACCGTGACCTACCAGGGCGTCGCGTTCCCTGATATGGACGCAGCCTCGAACCCCGGCATCCACGCCCAGTTCCGCAAGACCTCCGGGGCGCCCGTGTGGGTCGACCGCATGCTGTTCAACGCGTCGACACCCATCGACACGAGGGGCATGCAGCTTCGCAATGACGTCAGCAACCCGGGCGACCCCTTCGACTTCCTGGCCTTCCGGCTCGTGCACGGCGACAGCCCGACCACCCGCGTCACCATGTCGCTAGAGTGCGGCTTCGAAGCCGAGATCGGCTCCGTCATCGACGCCGTGCTCACCGACAGCGCCGGGAACAAGATCGGCACCGACCTCAGCTGCGGCAGCACGAGGAACTACTCGATCCCGAACGTGGGCGGCGCAGGCAACTGCCTGGTACGCATCGGCTCCGCCTCGAGCATGCCCTTCTACACGGACTACGTGCTCTCCATCAACGCCTACTGCTTCCAGGCGTGCACCTACGTGCCCTACGAGGAGTGACCTGGGGTACGTGTTCGCAACGCTTCCCTGGGCCCGCGACCGCGCGGGCTCAGGAAGCGCCCCCTGCAGGCTGCTCGCGTGCCAGGTACAGCACCACCAGGATCACCAGGTTCGTGATCAAGGGCGGCACCAGGCCCTCCGGTGCGCCGCCAGCCCAGAGCCGCCCGGCCGTCACGACTACGCCCGAGAGCGCGAGCAGCACCGTGAACGGCCACGCCCACGCCGCCCGGCGCAAGAGCCCGACGCCGGCAGCGAGCGTCAGCGCCGCCAGCGGGAGCAGCACCAGGTTGGGGTCCAGGCCGCCCGCGGCCTGGAAGGCGAAGAAGGGGGCCACGGC